>CAKUQM010000044.1 GCA_934675465.1 uncultured Erysipelotrichaceae bacterium
GGGTATTGCGATACTGAATTTCCCAGAAGGAGCCATTGTATCAGCGCCTTTAAATAGTGAAGGCATGTCCAAGAGAAAGTCTTTCTTATATGGTGTTATGTCGGGTGTAGTAGAGCCAATTGGTGCTATCTTAACTATTTTATTGACTTCATTAATTACGCCATTATTACCATATATGTTATCTTTTGCGGCAGGGGCAATGATTTATGTAGTGGTTGAAGAACTTATTCCAGAAGCACAGGCAGGTGAACATTCTAATATTGGTACTGTAGCTACAGCTATTGGTTTTGTCTTGATGATGGTTTTAGATGTGGCTTTAGGATAAAATATAGAAATGATGGATAGAAGAAGGATTTATAGATTATTGAGTACTATTACAACCTTGTTTGTAGTTCTTTATTCTGTCTTTTTTGTGGCAATTAAAACAAGTCATGAATGTATTGGTGAAGAGTGTCAAACTTGTTACCAAATTGAGCTTTGTGTAAAGTCTTTAAAGACTATGCCACCGGTAATAGTTATTGTTGCTGGTGTAGTTGTTAAACATATTTTATCTAGGGATGAGTATCCTTGTTTATATAGGGTTGAGGGTAGTACTTTAACATCTTTAAAGATAAAACTTCTAAGTTGATGTTTATTGTATATGGATTAAATAAATATTGATTTGGAGGTAAAAAAGATTAATGAAAAGAATAATTGTTTTATTACTAAGTGCTTTAATGGTACTTAGTGTTTTAAGTGGCTGTGATAATAAGAAAAATAACAATGATAACAAACTAAAGGTTGTGACTACTATATTCCCTATATATGATTGGGTAAGAGGAGTATTGGGTGATGTTGATGTAGATGTTGAGGTTCTTCTTAATAATGGTGTTGATTTACATAGTTATCAACCTAGTATTGAAGATATTGCGAAGATTAATAATGCCGATGTGTTTATGTATGTTGGTGGCGAATCTGATGAGTGGGTTGAGGATGCTTTAAAGAATCTTGATAAGAATGTAAAAGTAATTAATTTAATGGAAGTTCTAGGGGAAGATGTAAAGAACGAAGAGATTGTTGAGGGTATGGAGAATGAACACGATCATAGTAAAGAGGTTTCTACCTTCAAGGATGATGAAGTAGAAGATAGAAGTTTATCTGATTGGAATGGTAAATGGCAATCAGCTTATCCTTTTGCACTAGATGGAACTTTAGATAAAGCTTTTGAATCAATGGCAAAAGATGGTGAAACGAGCGCTGATGAGTATAAGACTTATTATTTAAATGGATATAAAACAGATATCGCAAGCATTGAAATAAAAGGTGATCATATCGATTTTACCTATAGTGATGGCACTAAAGTTGGTTCTGATTACAAATATGTAGGTTATTATATTCAAAATTGGTCTACAGGAACTAAGGCAGCAATGTATCGCTTTGAAGCTGAGAATATGGATACTGATGCACCAAAGTATATTGAATTTAATGACCATATGATTGAACCAGCTAACGCAGAGCATTTTCATATTAGAATGAGTGACGAAAGTTTTGATGCGATTGTTGATCCTGAAAATTCTTGGCCTACGTTCTTTCCGATGGATATGGATGGAGAGGAAATTTGTGAGCATTTAGAGGGGCATGATGGGCACGAATCTGACGGGCACGAATCTGACGAGCACATCTGGTTATCTTTAAGAAATGCTAAGAAATGTGTTGAGGCTATTAAGGAAGTATTGTGTCAATTAGATTCTAGTAATCAAGAAATATATGAATCAAATGCTGAAGAATATATCAAGAAATTAGAAATGTTGGATGCTAAGTATGAGGATGTTGTTGATAAGTCAAAGAATGATACTTTGGTATTTGGTGATCGTTTTCCATTTAGATATTTAGTTGATGATTATAATTTAAATTATTATGCAGCTTTTGCGGGTTGTTCAACTGAAAGTGAAGCTAGTTTTAATACGATTACTTTTTTAGCTAAGAAGTTAGATGAATTGGGTTTAACAAGCATTTTGACAATAGAGGGTAATAATCATAAGATTGCGGAAACAATTATCAAGAATACTGCAAACAAGGACCAAAAGATTTTAACTTTGAACTCAATGCAGGGAAGAATCTTGGAAGGTGATACTTATTTATCAATCATGGAAGCTAATCTTGAAGTGTTGAAGAAGGCTTTAAATTAATTATGACTATAAAGTGTATTGATTTAGATATTGGCTATGATGGTAAAACTGTAGTATCGGGTTTAAATTTTGAGATTAATGATGGCGACTATTTATGTATTGTAGGTGAGAATGGTTCAGGTAAGACTACGCTTATGAAAACACTATTAGGTTTAATACCTTTGTTGGGTGGTAGTATTCAAGGTTTAAATAAGAATGATATAGGTTATCTTCCTCAAATAAGTGATATCCAGAAGGATTTTCCAGCTACAGTTGAAGAAGTTGTTTTATCAGGAACTAAGAAGTTATTTTATAGAAAAAAGGAAAAAGATTTGATGATGTTTAATTTAGAAAGATTAAATATCACAAATCTTTCAAAGTGTAAATTCTCTGAATTATCAGGTGGTCAAAGACAAAGAGTGCTTTTAGCTAGAGCACTATGTGCCAGTAAGAAGATATTATTATTGGATGAACCGGTATCAGGGTTAGATCCTAAGGCAACTGCTATGATGTATGAGATTATTGACAAATTAAATAAGGAAGATGGCATGACTATCATCATGATTTCTCACGATTTAAATGGTTCTTTAAAATATGCAAGTAATGTTTTAAATATAGGAGAAAATAATGATTGATAAGTTAATGATGTATTTAAATTATCCCTTTGTACGTTATGCCTTTATTGTTGGTATACTGGTTGCCTTGTGTTCATCATTGTTTGGTGTGATATTGGTGTTAAAGAGATATTCTTTCATTGGTGATGGTCTATCTCATGTAGCATTTGGGGCAATGACTATTTCTACTGTCTTAAGTATTCAAAATGAATTACCTTTCGTGATGTTGTTTACGATAATTGTTGCCATTATTATCTTGAATAACAAGAAGATTAGGGGTGATGCCATGATTGGAATGTTGTCGGTTGGTTCTTTGGCGATAGGTTATTTGTTGATGAATATATCAGGTACTTCAGCTAATGTGGCGGGTGATGTTTGTAGTACCTTGTTTGGTTCTACTTCGATCCTTACTTTATCTATTAGCGATGTTTATTTGTGTGTAATATTATCGATAGTTGTAATTATTTTATTTATAGGGCTTTACAACAAGATATTTTCAATTACCTTTGATGAAGATTTTGCCAAGGCGGTAGGTGTAAATGTGGAATTTTATAATCTAATATTTGCGATTGTTATTGCGATTATCATCGTTTTGGCAATGAATCTTGTTGGTTCTTTATTGATATCAGCCTTAGTAATCTTTCCATCTTTATCAGCAATGTGCATCTTTAAAAGTTTTAAGGGTGTGACTATTTGTGCTGCTTTCTTAGCGATACTTTGTTCATCTTTAGGAATATTAATATCAATATTAGCTAGTACACCTGTTGGTTCAACAATTGTAGTGGTTCAGATAGTTGTTTTTATCTTGTGTAACTTAATAGGGCTTATTAGAAGATGAAGAAGATATTTATTGTGTTGATGACAGTTTTATTGTTGGCTGGATGTAACAAGAAAGAAGAAGCAACAGTAGATTTAAAAAAAGAAAATGATGAACAGATAATTAGTAGCGTAGATCATCAAAGTAAGATAGATGAAACAATCAAGGAAGAAAATGTTATAGAAGAAGAAATTGATGATGGTGAAATAGATATAGACTTAAGTGAATTAACTAGTATCATGGCATATTGTGAGGTATGCAACATCATATCTGATTTAGATAATAATAAAGGAAAGAGAATCAAGATAAGGGGTTTGTTGGAATATTATGAAGACCCTGAAACTAAAGAAAAAATATTTGGTTGTACAGTAATGGATGCCACCGCTTGTTGTTCTCTTGGTCTGATGTTTGTTCCTGTTGATGATACAAATTTACCAGAGAAATATTCGATTGTTAATGTGACTGGTGTCCTTGAAGTATATGAAAAAGATGGGTATGAGTTGTGTCGGTTGAAGGATGCTATTGTAGAATGGTAGTGTTGACAATGAGCTTCTAAAGTGGATAAAATAATACAAGTTTGAATAGTTCAAATTTGAAGTAAAGGAGGAATCATGGAATCACAAATTGCTTTCTTAAACAAGTATGGACGTGCTTATGTTAGTTATTGTAAGTCGATATGTAGAGAATATGATATTAATCAGACAGAATTTGATATCTTGATGTTCTTTGGCAATAATCCAGAATATGATTGTGCTAAGGATATTGTTGATGTTAGAAAGATTAAGGCTAATCTTGTTTCTGTTAATGTTGATAAGCTTGTTAATGATGGTTATCTTGAAAGAAAATTAATGATGGATGATCGTCGTAAGTATCGTTTGGTGTTGACTAAGCAAGGTAAGGCTTTAGCTAAAAAGGGTAAAGAAGTCCAAGATTCTTTTGTCGAATTACTATTCGATTCGGTTAGTGCTAAGGATAGAAAAGCTTTCAGTAAGGTCCTAGAACTAATTGATAAGAACTTGGAGAGGATTTTGAAAGATTAATGGAATTGTTTATAACTATCTTAGTTACTTTCTTTGCCGGTATGGGTGCAGGACTTGGAACTGGTTTTGCAGGTATGAGTGCTGCAGCTGTTATTAGTCCAATGCTTATAACTTTCTTGCATATGGATCCGTTTATGGCAGTAGGCATTGCCCTATCATCTGATGTATTAGCTAGTGCTGTTAGTGCTTATACTTATCATAAGAATAAGAATTTAGATGTCAAGAATGGCCTTATTATGATGGCTTTTGTCTTGATGTTTACAGTAGTTGGGAGCTACGTGGCATCGTTATTGCCATCTAGTACTATGGGTAACTTTAGTGTGTTTATGACTTTATTGTTGGGTGTTAAGTTTATTTTAAAGCCAGTTATGACTACTAAGGAAAATATGGAGGCTGTTTCAAAGAAAAAAAGAATCGTTGGTTCGATTGTATGTGGCATTATGATTGGCTTTATCTGTGGCTTTGTTGGTGCAGGTGGGGGCATGATGATGTTACTAATTTTAACGAGTGTCTTGGGCTATGAATTAAAGACTGCTGTTGGTACAAGTGTCTTTATCATGACATTTACTGCCTTAACTGGTGCTTTTTCTCATTTTATGATTAAGGGTAGTCCTGATTGGCTAGTATTTAGCTTGTGTGTAATTTTTACTTTAATATGTGCACGTATTGCCTCTCTTATTGCGAATAAGGCTAAACCGGAAACGCTTAATAGAACAGTTGGTGTGATACTTATTGTCTTGAGTGTTTCGGTATTGTGTTTTAATGCATTAGTATAAAAATCAGTTCAAATGAACTGATTTTTTTGTAGGATCTCTTTTTTAATCTGGGTATATTTCTTTTCTGGGATAGGCAACATAGTTCCATCTTTTAAATAGACCTTAAATCTTTCAATTTTGGTAACATTAGAAGGATTAATTAAGTAGGCTGCATGAATTCTTAATAAGTGCTCATTGTGTTTTTCTAAGAAGTCTTTAAGACTACCGTTTATTTTTAATGTGTTTTTTATAGTATGAACTGCAAGTTTATTAGAACGTTTAACAGTTTCTACGTATAGAAGATCGTTAATTGGAATATGGTAAATGCTTAAATCATCAGCTTTTAAGATTAAATAATAGTCTTGTTTCTCAATTAAGCGAATAGGAAGACCTTGTTGTTGGTAGTGATTTGGATAGATGAGGTCTCTTTCATCATATTTCCATTCATTACTAACATGGACTACCATTGCTTGCCAGTTATCGTTTTTATTCATCCATGAGAATTGGGTTCTTTGGTCATGACGGTCAGTGTCTCCATTTGGATAGTGGGTATATATATCGTATTGAAGGATTACTTCAACGGCTTTTTTTGTTGATTTCTATTAATGTAGATTTAATGGAACCTATGGTAAATGTTAATTCGTGTTTATCGTTAGAAAAAGCATTTATGATATTTTCTTTGCCTCTAATTTCTTGTTTCTCGGCAGGACCTAACCATAAGACATTATCAGCTAAACATTCAAAATAGGGATTTAGGTTATTTTTATAATATTCGGTAATTATATATATCGATTTGTCTAATGCGGTGTTTTCCATATTTGTGGTCCTTCTTTTTCTAAAACAAGTTATTTACTGCGTTTGATAAGTTATCTAACTTTAATATAATTTTTAAAATTCCTGTGTGTATTAAAATAAATTTTAAAGGTTAGTATTAATTTATACAGTTATATTTTACTACACTTTTCTAATAAATCTATGATAATATAACTATAGAGATATTTAGTGGTAGGGCAAAATGAGGGAAGAATTATTAGTTAAATTAGATAAGTTACCAGAAACGTTAAGGGAAATGAAGAAGCTTTGTGACCATCATAATCCTTATAACATTGCGATGATGATTATGAGTTCTTTTTGCGTTTATTCTAATGATCCTGATGAGGCTATTAAGATGCTTAAGTATTTATATGGTCCAAGACGTTTAACTGATGAGGATATTTCTTTTATTAAGGAACGTTTAAATAAGAGTAGCAAATATACTCCTTTGTCTTATTTCAAGGGGGCTACGCCTGAAAATGAATATCAAGTGGAATTTCCTTGTGAGCTTAATATCTTGGATGATAAGGATGAGGATGATTATTTAACTTTGTTTCTAAAGTCTGGTGGTGCTGATGCGCCTCGTCTTCTTAAGCTTAGGAAGAAGAAGGATGGCACCTGGTGGCTTTGGCAGCATTACTTATTAATGGATATTAAGGATCCAATTGTTGATCCTTGGGCATAATCACCTTAATTGGTGATTTTTTTATTGGTCATTATTTCTACAATAAAGACGAGGTAAAACGTATGAAAAATATAAAGAAAATTTTTGTGGTTTTAATGTCTTTGTTGATGTTGTGTACTATGGTTGCATGTGGCGATAAAAAGCCTAGTGATGATGGTGGTGATAGCAAGTCAAATGTTGTTGATGGAGATAAAGATAAACCAAGTGTTGATGATACTAAGGTTGAGAAGAAGGAGCCTGATTTAAATAATTTAGTGGATCCTTCTGAGATTGTATGGGGTTATCAAAGTGAAGAAAACAATGATCGCCAATATTGGTATCTTGATGGTGATAAGGCTTCTAAGGATTACATCATGATTGATGATGGCGATTTATATATTACAGAGGATGGAAAATTGATTGATGATCCTATTGGTATGGATTATGATGGGATGCATCTAAAGACTCATAGTAAAGAGCGTCCATATTATGATTTGGTATTTACTGATGAGATGAGCTGTTACGATCTGACAAATAAGAAGTGGTATTTGCGTTGTGATAAAGAAAAGGCTATAGATTCGTTAGTTAAGGTTCCATTCTATGCGCAAGATAAAGAGGATACATATATCGAATTTCATAAGGATGGTACTTATAAGTCTGTATGGGAAGGCGATGTTGAGTATGAGAGTGAGAAATGGTGGTTTGAGGATGCATATACGATAGTTTGTGATGATCCTGACTATGAATCTGTTATGAATTATACGGTTGTTTATGATGCTGATTCATGGAAGGTTAAGAGTTTAGATGGTGCTCGTGTTTATTTGCCAAATTAAGGAGGTTTTATGAAAAAGGAACAAATGATTAAGTTTGATAAGTTGCCTGCTACTTTAGATGAGATGAAGAAAATGTGTGATCATTTAGATCCATATAATATTTCAGCTATGACAATTTGTGCTATTTGTACGTATACAAGTGATAGTGAAGAAGGCATTAAGATGCTTAATTATTTAAGGGGTCCTCGTCCTATGAATGGGGTTGAGTTGGCTTTTATTAAGGATCGTTTTAGAGATGATTGTGATTATATTCCTTTCTCTTATTTTAAGGGTGCTACACCTGCTAATAACTATAAGCCTGATGTACCTTATGCGTTAGAGATATTAGAGGATCATACTTCTAATTTGGAGAAGGATTATATTAAGTTATATGTTCAATCTGGTGGTGCTGATTCTCCTCGTCCTATTAAGCTTAGAAAGAAGGGGGATGGTACTTGGTGGCTTTGGGAACAATATCTTTTAACTAAAATTAAAGAGCCTGTTAATAAGGACCCTTGGGCATGAGGAAGCTTTTAGCATTACTTTTGATGTTGTGTTTGTTTGGATGTGGGACTGATGGTCCCAATATGGAATTTAGAGATTCCAATAATGATAAGCTTGTTGGCTATTGGACTAGCGTTGATAGTGATATTGTCATCGATTGTAGAGAATATGCTGGTATGAAGATAATTGATGGAGATGAAACCTTGTTTGATGGCAGTGTAAGAGTTCTTGATGATAATAGAATTGGCTATTTTAAGGATAGTGTACTTGAACCATTGGATTTGTTTGATGATTTCTATTTAAGTGATGATGTTCTTATTGTTAAGGATAAGGCAATTGAATATGAATTCAGAAAGGGGGATTAGATGAAGAAGATATTACTTTGTTTACTTTTACTTTTAAGTTTAAGTGCTTGTAACAAGGAAAAAGATAAAAATGGTGGGACTGTTGTTGTGCCTCCTAAGAAGAATAATGATGGGGATGTAGTTGAACCGGTTAAAGGTTATGTTGACTATCAAAAGATCTATGAGGATACAGTGCTTAAGGATATGTACGAATTCATGGTTAATGATGGTCGTGATGAAGAGTTTGAGCCTTTAAGATGGTTCTATGAAAATTATTTTAATCCAGATACTGGTGAGGAATATTATTATCCAGATATTCATTCTTTCGCTTATGCGATTGTTGATTTAAGTGGGGATGAGATACCTGAGCTGGTGGTGGAACATTTAGGACAATATGATGATGGAAGTGTAACTGAATTTCCTATATTCTTATATACAATCGTAGATGACAAGCCTAAAAAGGTCATGGTTTCTTATGGTACTGATTACTTTGATTTTTTAAATGATGGAACTATTTACTATACTAGTCGTCCAGCTACTATGTTGACTCAGGGTTTAGCTAGATTGTCTAAGGATGGTACTAGTTTAGAGTGGATTAATTTCTATTATGCAGAAGATTCAATCGATGGTCCAATGGATATAAGAGAAAATAAGACTGGTGTGGTGAGGGATAGCGATAAAGCCGCTGATATAAGTGAAGAGGAATTCTATAATTTCTATGATGAATATGTTCAAGGTAATGAAAAGAGCTTTATAGGGCAAACAAGAACTTTTGCGGATTATGAAGTATTTATGAAGCCTGTTTATGCTTATTTTGCGGATGATGAACTTGTGAATACCATGAAGGATTATACTTTGTATGGTAATGATAATTTAACTTATAAGTTTGTGGTTGTTCCAAATGGAAAGCTTCGTGATGTTAAGCTGCTTAGTTTAAATTATTCTGATGGTGATTTTGAAACAGAAGTGATTAAAGAGATTGAGTTAACTGATGATAAACCATTGGTAATTGATGCTTATTTGAGTGAGGGAGCACCTAACTTGGGCATTTCTTTTGTGGGTGAAGATTTCTTAGAATATCGTTATTATTTTGCGATAAGTGGCTATGATGGAAGTGCGCAGCTTGTGGAATTTTAAAAATATTTGTTAGTTTAATGTGAAAATGGAGAAGAATTTAAGTCTTCTCTTTTTTATTTAGATTTTCATCTTTAATTTGTTCAAGGTCATATTCGCCTTTAATTATCCCAAGGATAGAATCGGTAATAGGTCCTTTTAGAATATCATCGGTATCTTGTTTATCATTTTGGTTCGTGTTTGAAGATTTGTTAGTAATCATAATTAATCCCTTAATATCTATAATTAAATTATACAATATAATTCAAGAAAATCTTGAATATCTCAAGATATATATAATTATAATGAAATTGTAAAATATAGCCTAGGAGGTGAAAAATGCCTGTTAATTACAATAAACTATGGAAAATGCTCATTGATAAAGAAATCTCCAAAACAGAATTAACTCATTTAGCTGGTATTACAACTAATGCGATGGCGAAACTAGGAAAAAACGAAGATGTTAGGGTAAATACATTGGAAAAATTATGCACTACATTGGATTGTAAATTGGATGATATAGTTGAGTTTGTTCCTGAAGAGAACAAGAAAGGCAAGAGGTAAATGTCTATGTCATATAATGCGGAATTATATATGCATGAACTTGATAAAAAAGCTTTTGCGGCTTTAAATCGTTTTCCTATGTTTGTTAAGTTACAGGAATCTTACATGGAAAATGTTAGTGAAAAAGCAGAAAAGATAAGATTATTGTCAACGGCTATTAGATTAAATGAAAATCAAATGCCTGAAGTTTTCAACTTACTACCTCCGATATGTGAAAAATTAGGAATTGATAAAATGCCTGATTTATATATGATTAAGTCTAGTGATAAACAAGACCTGAATGCTTATACATATGGTGTTACGGAACCATATATTTGTTTAACAAACGAACTTATAAAGCAATGTTCATCAGATATGATAGCAAGTGTACTTGCGCATGAATGTGGCCACATTGCTTGCAAGCATTGTTTGTATAGTTCTATAGCTAGGAATTTTTTACAAGGTATTGAAGCGAGTCCTTTGACAAAAATACCTGGTGTAAAGAGATACATATCTAAGACTTTGGTAACAGCAATGCTATTTTGGAATAGATGTAGTGAATTGTCTGCGGATAGAGCTGCTTTGCTGTGTGATGGTAGTTCATATAAGACGGCAAAAATGTTACTAAAGGTAAATGGCTTTGATGAAAATATTAATATTGAAGAATTTATGAAACAAGCAATTGATTTAAAAGATTTCATAAATGATTCAACATCGAATAAGTTAATGCAAGAAGCAATGGTTCAGTGGAATAGTCATCCGTTGTTAGCGACAAGGGTATATGAAATACATGATTGGGAGAATTCTGATCATTATAGAGGCGTCGTTGATGGAACGTTGACTGTTGATAAAATGGATGCATTAGAAGAAACCGAAATTATAAATGCGGGTGTTTCTATTGAAATTGAAGAAACGTATGAGGAAATACCGCAAGAACTTCAAGACAATTTAGAAAAAAGATTAAATCAACTAAATCAAGAACTTGAAAGATATACTAGTTACGCACAAAAAGAAGATTATGCATATGCAGTTGCGATTGGAATTATTTTTGGAGCGTTAGATTCTTTTCTATTTTCAGATACAACTATAGTTAATAATGACATTTCTCTTTCGCATAGACAAGTAAATAATTTCATTCAAGAATATGCAAAAATAAGAGGAATTGAAAAAGATAGATTAAAAGATTGTATTAGTGAATTAGAAGATATGTTTAAAGTAGCTCAAGACAGCGCTTGGAGAGGAAAAGAGATTGGTGTTTCTGCAAAAAATCATCATTTAGCAGACTTAGCGCATCATCCAACTCCGCTTGGGTTAGTATCTTCCATTATTGTTCAATTTTTAAGGGTTGGAACCTTTGTTAATAAGAAAGGGGAATTGTGTTTTGTATTTATCGAGCCTTCAAAAAAAGAATTGTCAGAAATAATTATCCCCGCATTTTTAACAGGATTTTTAAACTGGTTAGTTATGATTACAAAGAATAAAATCGAAGATGAAACCGATATTAAAATACCAAAAGCAATTAGTCGGTTAGCACATACGATTTCTTCAACGCCTATATTGGTTGAGATTGTAAAGTGTGCAGATAACTGGTTTGGACATCTTGTGAGTGATATGGGTGGATCAAAAAATACTGCAGGAGGAGGAATGGGCATACCTGGTGTGTTTGTGTCTTTACTACATGAACTATGTTGTATACCGGAAATTAGTAATACATGTTTGCCTCAAATAGTTAATGATTTATATGTTAAGCAAAAAATAGATTTACGTCATGAATTGACATATGTTGATAACATCAAAATTCAAGCTATCCCTGTCATACTTAATGAAGTATTTGTAAGAGCAAGTTATATGCTTGTTAATTTAGGCAGAGAACTATCAACGAAAGAAGATATTACTAAAGTTAATTGGAATTTGGTAATACCTTTTAACAATAGGACTGTAGATAGAATGATAGCTGTGTCAACAATGACTTTTAATATGGTTGACACTGGTGATGCTGCACTAAGAGCG
>CAKUQM010000045.1 GCA_934675465.1 uncultured Erysipelotrichaceae bacterium
CATCTAATTCCATACCACCACATGTACCAACTCTAATAAATGTATCAGCACCACATTTAATTAATTCTTCCATGGCAATAGAAGCACTAGGGCCTCCAATACCAGTAGAAGTTACAGAAACCTTCTCACCATTTAAATAGCCAGTATATGTAATATATTCTCTTGAATCAGCAACTAACTTTGCATCATCAAAATGTTTTGCGATCTTTTCACAACGCTTAGGATCTCCTGGAAGAATAACATAACGTCCAACATCCCCCACTCCTACTCCAGTATGGTATTGTTTACCTGAACCTTCAGTATAGTCTATCATATTAAAATTCTCCTTGTTACTTTTATAATTTTACCTTTTTTCCTTTACATTTGAAAGTAAAAAATGCTAGAATGATTAGGCGCATAGGGGTGTGGTACAATGGTAGTATACCGGTCTCCAAAACCGTTGATGGGAGTTCGATCCTCTCCACCCCTGCCATTAATAGTTATTGAAAGCCTTTATTTATAAGGCTTTTTTTAATGTTTAAAGTGGCAGGGTTAGAGAGAACCCGCCACTTATTAATATGTATTTTTTCGACAAAACCATTAATTTACTCAAAATTAGTGAATTTTCTTAATATATCGAAAATAAAGAAAAAAGGAAATTCGCAATGAACTTCCTTCAAAGAAATGCCGTGGGCCCCCACCGCTAAAATTAGCGCACCCCACATAATCGTTAGTCAGCTTTCAAGGGAAAATTTAAGCCTCGCACTCCTTAATATGATATTAACATAAGCTTAATCCATTTTATTGATAACAGTCACAAAGCCAAAGATATTAGCACCTACTACAAGATTACCTTCTTGACCATATTCTTTCGCAGTATTAGCTACATTATGGTAAATATTAACCATCATTTCTTTTAACTTAGCATCAGTCTTTTCAAATTCCCACTCAGTTCCTTCTTCATTTTGAACCATCTCAAAATAGCTACAACCAACACCACCTGCATTAGCAGCTTTAGCTGGACCGAATAAGACATCATGTTCTTGTAGATAAGTTGTAGCTTCAAGAGTTGTAGGCATATTAGCACCCTCACTCACACATAGACAACCATTTTCCACTAAAGCCTTTGCACTATCTAAATTAATTTCATTTTGAGTAGCACAAGGTAGGCAAATATCACACTTAATCTTAAAGACATCGCTAGGGTTTGTATAATACTTAGCAGTATCAGAATACTTTAAGTAATTTTCAATTGATTGACGATTTTCCTTAGCCTTAATCAACAACTTATAATCAATACCATTTTCATCAACGATATAACCATTTCTATCAGACATCGCAATAACAGTAGCGCCAAGTTCACTAGCCTTAGCACATGCATAAGTAGATACGTTACCAGAACCAGATACAATTACTTTCTTATCCTTAAAGCTTAAACCATGATCATTTAGCATCTCTTCAGTGAAATAACATAAACCATAACCTGTAGCCTCAGTTCTACCCTTTAAACCACCTTTGTCTAAAGGTTTACCAGTTAAAGTGCCAATATCACTACGATACTTTAAATATTGATCAATCATATAACCAATTTCAACACCACTTACACCAATATCACCAGCAGGAACATCAGTCTTTGAACCAATGAAAGGATATAGTTGATCCATAAACGCTTCACAGAATCTTTTAATTTCAGCAGGTGACTTACCATGAGGATCAAAGTTACTGCCACCCTTTCCACCGCCCATAGGACAACCAGTTAAGGCATTCTTAAATGTTTGTTCAAAAGCCAAAGACTTTAAAATTGAAAGATTGACATTCTCATTAAAACGTAAACCACCCTTAAAAGGACCAATCGCATTATTATTTTGAACACGATAACCACGATTTACTTGTATATTTCCCTTATCATCCAACCACTCAACCTTGAATTCAATAACCCTACAAGGTTCCGCAATTCTCTCTAAATATTTCTTATCCGCAAGTTCTGGATGAACATCATAGAATGGTTCTAATGACTCAAACACTTCCTTAACTGCATTCAAGAATTGTGTTTCACCAGGTGCATACTTACATACATATTCATAAGCTTGTTTAACATATTCATTTTTCATAAAACTAGTACTCTCCTAGAAAAACATTATAAATAACAATGTAATTAATTTCAATGAATGTAAATGTTTACATTATATATTCAAACAAAAAAATTAGAATATGATAATATAAATATAGAAACGGTACCCCGTAACCATAAAGTCCTCGAGGCGCCGTTTTTTTAATCACTTAAAAAGTTCTGGTAACCAGAACTTTTTAAAACAACGATACCTGGTTAGAATCATCCAAGTCATCTAAGACATGCAAATCATCTAACTTCTTAATTAAAGTATTCGACAACTGTGTACGATCACTCAAGTCTTCCTTAGACAAGAAAGGCATCTTCTCCCTAGCCTCCACAATACTAATCGCAACGTTGGCACCAAGACCATCAATAATAGTAAACGGTGGAATAATCTCATGATTATTATCAGGATTAACTCTAAATTCAGTTGCTAAAGACTTATATAAATCGATATTAATCAAACGATACCCTCTAGATACCATCTCATAACATACTTCAATAGTATTGAAAATGTCCTTCTCCTTTTTAGAAATAGGATTCTCCCTAGAATTCATCTTAGCCTGTAGTTCCTTCATACGAGCATAAATGCTATCAGCATCCTTCAACATCGTCTCAAGCTCATAGGCATCACATCTAAGTGTAAAATAAGAAACATAATAATACTCAGGATAATAAACCTTAAACCAGGCAACTCTGACCGCCATGATACAATAAGCAACCGCATGGGCCTTAGGGAACATATACTTAATCTTCTTACAAGATTCAATATACCATCTAGGAACATTATGCTCCTCCATCAGCTTTTCTTCCTCAGGTGTTAAACCCTTACCCTTTCTGACCTTTTCCATCAAAGTAAACGAAGTCAAAGGCTCAAGATTATAGCTCATCAAAGTGCCCATAATATCATCACGACAACCGATAACATCTCTTAGGGCAATACCCTGATGAATAAGCTCTTGGGCATTACCACGCCATACATCAGTACCATGTGACAAACCAGAAATCTGCACAAGATCTGAGAATACCTTAGGACGAGTTTCCTCAATAGTATTACGAGTATTCAAAGTACCAAACTCAGGAAGACCACAAGCACCAGTCTCCTCACGATAATTTGGATTAATAATATTAAGTTCCTTAGAACTAGAGAACAAAGACAAGACCCTAGCATCATTCATCGGAATTGTCTTAACATCGATACCAGAAACATTCTCAAAAAGACGCATAGCCGTAGGATCGACATGCCCTAAAATATCAAACTTTAAGATATTATCTGAATAATCATGATATTCAAAGTGAGTTGACTTCCAAGGTGCTTCCTTATCATTGGCAGGATACTGAATAGGCGTAACATCCTCAATCTCCATCGTATCTGGAAGTACAACGATACCACCAGCATGCTGACCAGTAGTACGCTTAACACCAGCACAACCGCTAGCCAATCTATCCTTTTGGGCCCTACTCATATTAGTAATACCCTTTTCTTCACAATATCCTGACACATAACCAAAGGCTGTCTTATCAGCGACTGTAGAAATGGTACCAGCTCTAAAGACATTATCCTTACCAAAAATCTCTCTTGTGAACAAGTGAGCACGAGGTTGATAATCACCAGAGAAGTTTAAATCGATATCTGGAACCTTATCACCATTAAAACCCATGAAAGTCTCAAACGGGATATTTTGACCATTACCCTTCATGATCTCACCACACTCTGGACAGGCTTTATCTTCCACGTCATAGCCACTAGCTGCATCTTTAATCCACTCAAAATGATGACACTTAGGACATACATAATGTGGAGGAAGCGGGTTAACCTCAGTAATACCACTTAAAGTAGCTACCAAAGAAGAACCAACAGAACCTCTAGAACCTACAATATAGCCATCATCATTAGAACGCTTAACCATCAAGTGACAAGTATAGTAAATAACACCATAACCATTACCAATAATCGCATCCAATTCTTTCTTAATACGATCAACAATAAATTGGTCATAATTCTTACCATATAAAACCTCAGCCTGATAATAAACAAGACGAGTCAAATAATCATCAGCCGAAATAACCTCATCAGTATGCACAAAAGGTTCTTCAACAATACGACACTCCTTAGCCTTCTTTATCGCATCCAAGACTCTAGGAGGCCTTAATTCATCAGAGAAAGGAGTGATATTCTCGCACATTTCACTTATCTTCAAAGGATTTTCAATAACTAATTCCCTAATTAGTTTTTCATCCTCTAACCACGCAAAACAATCAAGCATCTCTTTTGTATTACGGAAATGTTGATCAGGACTCACCTGCTTTGCCCTTTTCTCCTTATCAAATAGATACAAAGGATGATGAGCACCACCAATGGCTTGTGCTGAAATATATACATCCCTTAATATCTTTTCTTCTTTCTTAATATAGTGAACATCACCTGTGGCAACCACAATCTTATTTTGTCTTTTTGCCTCAGTAATAATATCCCTTAAATAATCCTTTAAGCGCTCCTTAGTAAAAGACTCACGATCTCTATATAAGTAACTATAGTTCTCTAATGGCTGTACCTCAATATAATCATAGAAAGAAATAGCCTTGGCAAGCTCTTCCTTAGACCTAGTTGAAGCTATCTCAAAAACCTCACCATTTAAACAAGCTGAACCAATAAGTAAATCTTTACGATATTCATCAAGTGTTTGTTTAAAGATTCTAGGTTCCGCAATAAAATCAGAACTACTATCCTTACTATTAGCCTTACCAAAAACAGCCAATTGATCAGTATTAGAAATAGATACAAGCTTAAACAAAGACTTTAGGCCAGCCTTGTTCTTACATAATACTGTTGTATGGAAAGCTCTACTCTTTACAAAAGCATCTTCACCCTGATAAGCCTTCAATTCGTTTAAAGTCTTAACATTAACCTTAGTTAAATCCTTCAACATCAAATTAAAGATTCCAGCCAATACTTCAGCATCATAATTAGCTCTATGCGCTACTTCTTCATCATATGGTACCCCATATTGTTTAGCTATCTTGCCCAATTTAAAAGCACGTCTTGTCTTAAACATGGATCTTGAAAGGTCCAAGGTATCAATTACTGGATTTTCAAGCTTAGGCAAACCTAAACGATCTAATTCAGCATTCAAGAAACCATAGTCAAACGATGCATTATGAGCAACCAACACTCTACCCTTAATAAAATCTAAGATTTCATCCTTACATTCTTCAAAAGTTCTTGCGTTTTCAACATCACTATCAGAAATATTAGTTAAATTCTTAATTGTTTCACTAAGCTTAAATGGTGGCTTTACAAAGAAGTCACGTTCTTCTTTAACCTGACCCTTGTACATTAAAACCGCACCAAATTCAATAATATGATCATAACGTGTTGATAAGCCTGTTGTTTCCAAGTCAAATACGATATATTCTTGATCCAACAATAAATCATCATTACTGTTATAAACAATCTTAAGCTCAGGATAAACCATATTCATTTCACAACCATATAATAGTTTGAAATCAAAAGTATCCTTATCAGCGCCCTTCTTAATACCCTTATAAGTTACAAAAGCCTCATGGAAACCCTGTAAATCCAAGTGGTCCGTAATCGCAACAGCCTTATGACCATACTTATAAGCAGCCTTAACCAAATCAGTAGGTGAAGACACACCATCCATTTCACTTAATTTAGTATGAGCATGAAGCTCAATTCTTTTTTCTTCCTCATCATCAACTAAAGGACTAGGATCATCGATATATTCAATCGCATCAACCTCAAATTCATAATCATTAGAGAAAGTATTAAAACGATAGTTACCATAAACCGTACACCACTTACCCTCTTTATTATTCTTTAAATCATCCTTAGAAAAACGTTTACCCTCCATCATCTTAGCGATACAGGCATTAGTTGTATCCTTAAGATAAATCATTTGAATAATAATACCAGTTCTAGTAGTTCGCTCATCGATCTTAAAAATTTGAGCACTTAACTTAACATTGTAGGCAACATCATCCAAGTCATCAATAATAACAGGTTTGTATTCAACTGTCTTTCTCTTATAATTATTAAACTTTGGCTTGCCATCAGAATTATTATTACTATTAAAAGAAGGTTTAGAATCATTACTTGATACCACTTCCAAAGGCTTTCTAACCTCTATCTCTGGCTCTTCATCAATATGTTTAAGTTCCATCTCAATTGGCTTACGATAACCTAAGTCATAGAAAAACAACTTTAAATCATCAATAAATTCTCTATCGTGTTCATAAGCATCCTCATCAATATAAGACAAGGTAAAACCATTATCATTTCTAACAACCAAGGCATTATTAAAAGCATGATAACTATCCTTAAAGCCTTGTACAATAGCACTAATTTCCTTATGACTTAATTCATCATCCTTGACATTAAAATATAAACGAACATGAGAAAAACCAAACGCCTTAAAATAAGCAGCCAATTCCCTTACTGCCTCAAGAGGCAATATCTTTTCATTTTCAATCTTAAGAATCAAAGAGTCTTTATTTTTCTTATATAAAGAATCAACAACATTAAAAGACTTGAACAATTCACAAGTCTTTTCATCATAGTTCTTCTCACTTAAAAAAGTATCTATATTAAATTTATTCATTTCCAGCTAATTTCTCTAATGCATCCTTGGCTGCATTTTTTTGAGCTTCCTTCTTGCTGCTACCAATACCAGTACCATATACAAGACCACCAATCTTAACGGCAATCTTAAATTCTGGCTTATTACTAGGACCCTTTGCATAAACAAGCTCATAATTAATTGATTTTCTAGAATCAGCTTGTACATATTCTTGAAGCTTTGTCTTATAGTCAAAAGTTGTTTCATCAATTTCCTTGACAAATTCCAACATTAAATAATCAAGAAGCTTATAAGTATTCTTAATATCAGTATCCAAATAAACAGCCCCAATAAAGGCCTCAAACATATCTGAAATAACTGAATCACGATCTCTACCACCAGTCTTCTCTTCACCCTGACCAAGCTTTAAATATTTGTTTAATCCAAACTTACGAACAACCTTTGCCAAACCCTTTTCACATACAAGATTAGCTCTTCTTGTAGACATAATACCCTCTTTTAAAGGAGGATCAATGGCATAAAGTCTTTCTGCTGAATAAATTTGTAAAACAGCATCTCCCATAAATTCTAATCTTTCGTTGTCATGGCACTTACCCTTATGCTCATTAACATAAGAAGAGTGAATAAAAGCTTGTTCAATTAACTTTGAATCATTATGTACGATTCCAATGTCATCTAAAAAATCAAAAATAGTCATACAAGTATTATACATTAATCCCCTACTATTGAGCCCATCACTCTTAAAACATCATCATAAAACAATTTATTTTCAACATTATCTAGATTATCCATAATCACTTTAGCATCCTCTTTACTAGCCTCAATAAAGTTAGTATCGCTAAACAAATTGCCCAAGATAAAAGTAGGCAAACCCGATTGTCTTGTACCCAAGATATCACCAGGCCCTCTTAACATTAAATCTTGTTCACTTATCTTGAAACCATCATTAGTCTTAACTAAGACTTCTAATCTTTTTAAGGTCTCAGCCTCATTACTATTAGTCAACAAGTAACAAGTTCCCTTATCATTTCCTCTTTGCACCCTACCTCTTAATTGATGAATCTGACTCAAACCAAAGCGATCACTATCATAAATAACCATCACTGTCGCATTAGGCACATTGATACCTACTTCAATTACGGTAGTAGAAACTAAAACTTGAATCTTATTATCCCTAAACTCATCAAGTATTTCATCCTTCTCTTCACTTGTCTTCTTACCATGTAATAACGCTACCTTATAGGGCTTAAAGACATCAATTAGACTCTCATATAAGCTATTTACATCCTTGCCATTAAAACTATCACTAGCTTCAATACTAGAAGCAACAATATAAATCTGTTTACCTAAGTCTAGTTGTCTTTTTAAATCATCGAGAATATCCACAATACTATTCTTCTTAATCAAATAAGTATCACAGCCCTTTCTACCACTTGGCATGCTCATAACAGAGGATATATCCATATTCCCATATAAAGAAGAAGCTAAAGTACGTGGTATTGGAGTAGCTGACATCATCAACACATCAACATTATCACCTTTTTCCTTTAAAGCTCTTCTTTGTTTTACGCCAAAACGATGTTGTTCATCAGTGATAACCAAGCCCAATTTATTAAACCCTACATCATCACTAAATAAGGCATGTGTACCAATGACTACATCTATTTCACCATCAGCCAACATTTCCTTAATCTTTTTATTCTCACTACTACTTCCAACCAACAACTCTACTCTTAGATCCTTAAACATCTTCTTATAAGACAAGTAATGTTGTTTCGCAAGTATTTCAGTAGGAGCCATCAAAGCGCCCTGATAGCCAGCTAAATAATTGGCATATAACCCAATAAAAGCCACAATAGTCTTACCGCTACCCACTTCACCCTGTAGTAGTCTATACATTGGCCTATCACTTCTTAAATCATTTAAGATAGCCTGGATACTACTTTTTTGATCAATCGTTAATGAATATGGTAAATCCTTAATGAATGAATTTATCTTTTCTATATCAAACACCTTGGCATCCTTAAGCACCACCTTATCATCACCATTCAATATTCCTAAAGACAAATAAAAACGTAAGAATTCATCATACTTAAGACGTGCTAAGGCCTTCTTTAATTCATTTACACCACTTGGATTATGAATACTATATAAGGCTTCATATAAATCAATTAAATGATGCTTATTAAGTAAATGCTTAGGCACTGAATCATTAACCGCTTTCACTTTCTTAAAAGTATAGTTAACTAAATTCTTGATCTCATTTTGTTTAATGCCTTCTTTAATAGAATAAACAGGTGTAATACCTAAGATTTCATTTATATCCTTGGTATAAAAATTAGAAGCTGTAACCCTATTCTTACCCTCATACTTACCAACAATTGTCAATTTATGTTCATTATTAGTACTAACCCAAGGTCGATTAAAAATAGTTATTAATAATTCTTCTTCCTCATACAAGACTCTAAAAGAAGTCTTAGACATCTTGCCCTTGAATCTAAAGGTTGTAGGCCTAGATATTAATTCAGCCTCAAAGACTACCCTCTCTCCCTCTTTAAAATCTGCATAGTGAGTTAAATTAAATTCTTCATATTTAAAAGGATAATAATGCAAGATATCATCGCTATCTTTTAAATCAAGACGTTTACATATATTCATCCTCTTATCTGTTAATTTAAGTTCTTCTAAATTCATATCTTAATTTTAAACCAAAACAATAAAAAAATGCCCTAGCATGCTAGAACATTAATTTGTTAAATGGTCCCCAAAGTGGGACTTGAACCCACACTGTTTCCAACACGATTTTGAGTCGTGCGCGTCTGCCATTCCGCCATTCGGGGATACCTAAATATGATAACACATTAATTCTGTTTTTTGACATCATAATAGATAAAAAGATGAATTAAAATTATCACACTAAGTAAAACAAGCTCATGAATACTATAAACTCTAAAAGAATCAAAGTAATAAATAGTATCAATAAATATCGTTATAACCAATATCTTTAGACAATAATTAGATTTCTTTAAACTATAGATACGATAATTGATAATGTTTAAATAAGTAACATACAATATTAAACCCAAGGACAGGTAGGCAAATATCTCATGCATATTAGAAAAGAAATCACCTCTTCCTTCTACATAAGGAAAAATAGACGCAACAAGAGGCGCTAATAAACACAAGATATTTTTCTTCTTTAGGATAATAGAAGTCTTATATAAAGATAAACCTAAGACTATACTTAAACCCATCACAAAAAGGTAACCATAAAAATTACCACTCATCATTGAATAGTTATAAGTAAAGGGACCCTTTATAAAAGTAGCTAAAAATAAATATATAAGACTAATTAGATAAATAATCATAGGCATTCCTTAGATTAAAACCTGTTCTATTTAAGAAAATCTCTCCCCTATAAGTAAAACCATTATTATAAAGACACTTAATCATGCTCTTATTTTCAGGATGAGTATCCACTCTTATATAATCATGATTCTTCTTTACATAATCAAAGATATACTTGGCAACACCCTTGCCCTTATATTCATTTCTTACCGCGAAACGATGAACTACCACATAATCCCTATTTGTTGACCATTCACCCTTATAAATAACATCATAAGTAGGTTCATAGTCACCCATACAAAAGATACCAATGATTAAATCATTATCTTTTACTACATATAAAGAATTATTATTAATATCCAATTTCAATCCTTCTTCATTAGGATAACCATCCTGCCACTGGTCTATGTTTTGGCTTTTAAGATAAGCTTTAGCCTCTATTACTATTTCCATAATAGAAGCTAAATCATCAATACTAGCCTTAGTTATATTCATTCGCAGTCTTCTTTCTAATTGAAGGATGATCAGCCTTAATAGTCTTAGTACCATGAGGATAAGAGAAGGCAACAGTCACAAAATCACCATCACATTTAACCACAACACCCTCACCAAAGATCTTATGAACAACAACATCACTCTTACGATATCTTGATGGTCTTCTAGGCGCTTCCTTTTTAGGCTCGATAGAAGAAATCTTAGTAGTAAATGGTACATCAAAGACACTTTGTTGCTTAAGAACTGGCTTATCTAAGTGCTCAATATACTTTTCATCAACTTCATTGACAAATCTACTAGTAGTCTTAGCACTATTGACAACATATGAGAAAGATGAAGTATCCGTTAAAGTCAACTTTTCCTTAGCTCTTGTATAAGCTACATAAGCAAGTCTTCTTTCTTCTTCAACGCCCTTTTGTTCCAACATGGTACGCTCACTTGGGAAGATACCTTCTGATAAGCCAACCACAAAGACAACTTTAAACTCAAGACCCTTGGATGCGTGAATAGTCATCAAACTAACTGAAGCTGAACCATCAGTATTAGCCTTATCAGTATATAAAGAAATCATAGAAAGATAATCAGCTAAAGTACTACCTGGATAAGTCTCTTGATAATCCTTAATATCATCAATCAAAGACTTAACATTTTCAATTCTTTCAGTCTCATTTTCCTTTTCCAACATTGAACGATAACCAGATTGTTCAAAGACATCAGTCAATACTTCCTCTAATGGTTTGCCATCTAAAGAAGACTTCCATCTTTCAACCATATCCACAAAAGACTCTAAAACGCTTTGATTCTTTGCGAATAAGCCCTGTTTAACTACCTCATACATGGAAATATTATTTTCTTTCGCAAGAGAAAAGATAGTATCAATAGACTTTTGACCAATGCCTCTTTTTGGTTGATTAATAACTCTTTGGAAAGCCAAATCATCACCAGTCACAATAAGTCTTAAGTAAGATAAGATATCTTTAACTTCCATTCTTTCGTAGAATCTGATACCACCATAGATCACATAAGGAATTCTATTCTCAATAAAAACCTTTTCCACTTCTCTTGACAAGTAGTTAGAACGATATAAGATCGCAATATCATTATATTCATAGCCCTGTTTCAACAAGCTTTGAATACAACTCACAATATAATAAGCCTCACTTGTT
>CAKUQM010000046.1 GCA_934675465.1 uncultured Erysipelotrichaceae bacterium
TGATGGATAAGTTACTTAGAAAGATTGGTTTGTCTGGTAAGAGTATTGTGCCTTTACTTATTGGCTTTGGTTGTACAGTTCCTGCTGTAATGGCTACTAGAACTTTAACAAGTGAGAGGGATAGAAAGATGACAATATTGCTTACTCCTTTTATGAGTTGTAGTGCTAAATTACCTATTTATTCTTTCTTTGTGTCTATTTTCTTTAAGGGCCATGGTGGTCTTATTATGACTGGCTTGTATTTCTTTAGTATTTTAATAGGTATTTTGATGGCTCTTTTATATAGAAATACGATGTTTAAGGGTGAGCCAGTTCCGTTTGTGATGGAGCTTCCTAATTATCGTTTACCTGGTCTTAAGAATGTTAGTCAATTGTTGTGGGAGAAGGCTAAGGACTTTATTGATAGAGCCTTTACTATTATCTTATTGGCTACTATTGTGGTTTGGTTCTTACAAAGCTTTGATTTGAAGTTTAATCTAGTAAGTGATTCTTCAACTTCATTATTAGCTATGTTGGCAAATGGATTAGTACCTTTATTTAAGCCTATTGGTTTGGGTGATTGGCGTATTTGTACCTCATTTATTACTGGTTTTATGGCTAAGGAGAGCGTGATTTCTACTTTAGGCATCTTAGTTGGTAATAATATTACTAGTATCTTAAGTGCTGCATCTGTTTATTCTTTATTAACTTTTGCGTTGTTGTATACACCATGTGTTGCAGCTATAGCTTCTATTAAGAGGGAATTAGGTGTTAAGTGGGCTATTTATGTTGTGGTATATCAATGTCTAATAGCTTGGCTAGTCTCTTTTGGAGCGTATAGATTAGCACTACTTCTTGTTTAATTGATAGCCGACATGCTATCATCAGATTATGAAAACGTGGAATGATTATAAAGATTATGTAAATAACATAGACCAAGATGCTTCAGATGATATAGAAGAAGCTGAGCAACTAGCTTATATTATTTCTACTATTATTGATAGAAGGAAGAAACTTGGATTATCTCAAAGAGATCTTGCAAAGATGTGTAATGTTCCTCAATCTTCGATTGGTAGAATTGAATCTTGTAAGACAATACCTAATATAAGCACTCTTATAAATATTTTTAAGCATTTAGGTTTATCGTTTACGATTACAGAAATAAATTAGTTATTATTGAAAGTCAGAGAGATCTGGCTTTTAGTTTTAGCACTTGTTTGGAAAAAACTTAACAAATTTAACCAGCATAGTTAAAAGTGTTTAGGCTCAAGATTATTGAATCAATATTGGAAATTATTCTGATTTTGTGTTCTAAACTATTGTGAATTGAGCTCTGATTACTACTTCATTGGTGATTATAATTGATAATAATTTGAACGAAGTCTAATGGTTTGGCAGATTTATTAATCGATAATCGTCTCCCCTTAATATTAGGATTCCCAATCCGAATATTTGGGGTTGTATCTTTAACCAATAGAGTGGATAAATTATTGTGTCGTTCTACAGATAGTACTTTTGTTGGTGATTGTATATATTATTAAACACTTTTGATATATTGCCTGAACAATTAAGAACCTATGGTTATTTTAGAGCAAGCGATAGTTGGAGTAATAATAGAGGTGGAATTTGGAGAGTAGGAATTATCGCGTTTATAAGGCTTGTGTTGAATCATCCTTATGTTTGACTGTTTGGAGCAGGTCCAGATTAGTATGCTAATATGATTTTTACTTATAAGTATGAAGAGGTGGTTGAGACAAGAAGTACCGTGTTTGTTTCTTGTGCTCATAATGAGTTTTTAAATACTTTATGTAATTATGGAATATTAGGCTTTGTTAGTTTTTATATGTTCTGGTATTTTGTGATTTTTGATAAAAAAAGAGAAAATACTTTATTTGATAGAATGTGTATATGTGCGATTATTTGTTACTTAGTGAATAGTTTTGTGTCTATTCAGCGAATAGTTGGGGCACCATACTTGTTTATTGTTGCGGGTATGTTGCAGTCAAATGCTGAAATTTAGGTGAAATAGAGTGCTTTATTTTAGCTATAGTATATAATTATGTCCTATATGGAAGGCTTGAGGAAAAGAGTTCTTATTGGAGTGTCAGGAGGGCCAGATTCAATGGCTCTTTTGGATATGATGAAGGATAAATATGAAGTATATGTAGCTCATGTTAATTATCATCATAGAGATAGTGCTTTACGTGATGAAATGATAGTAGAGGATTATTGTAGAAAGTATGATATTCCTTATTTCAAGAAGGATTATGAAGAAGTAGATGGTGGTAATTTCCAAGAGAATGCTCGTATTTCTAGATATGAATTCTATAAAGAAATTGTTGATAAATATGATCTTGATTGTGTAATGTTGGCTCATCATAAGGATGATTTGATTGAGACTTATCTTATGCAAAAGAAGCGTAATAGTCATGTTTATTATTATGGCTTAAAGAGAAGTGTTAATAACTTTGGTATTAAGATTGTAAGGCCATTGTTGAAGTATACAAAGAATGATTTGAAGAATTATTGTGATAATCATGGAATTGTTTATGGTATTGATGAATCTAATTTGAGTGATGATTACCAGCGAAATAGAATAAGGCATGATGTGATTGAGAAGATGTCTTTAAGGGAAAAGAATTTGCTTGTTAGAGAAATTAACTTATTGAATAAAGAGAATAATAAATTAAATAAGGAATGTGTATCTTTTATAAATAAGAGAAATAAAATTCCTGTATCTGAATTTCTTTTGTTTGAAGATAAGATTAGATTATTAAGAATATTCTTAGGTGTTTCTATTTCTAGGAAACAGGCTAATGAATTAATAAGACAAATAAGTACTACTAAGTCTTTTGAGGTTCTTATTGAAGATAAATATCTATGTTTAGAGTATGGTTATATTGAGGTTTATAAAAAGGAAGATGATTATTCTTATGAACTATTGGATATAGAATATTTTAAGACAAAGTATTTTAAGTTATGTAAGAGTGGTAAGACAATTGAGAGTTTTAATGTAAGTGAAGATGATTTTCCTTTGACTATTAGAAATTATCAAGAGGGTGATAGTATTAAGTTAAGATATGGTACTAAGAAGTTAAATCGTTTCTTTATTGATAATAAGATATCTTATAGGGAGAGGAAGATGTGGCCTGTGGTTGTAAATAGTGTTGGAACTGCTATTTTTGTGCCAAATATAGGCTGTGATATCAATCATTACTCTAAAAATGCTAACATGTATATGTTAAAATTATAAAGTTAACCGAGGTGAATAAATATGCATAACGATGTAAAAAAGATTTTAGTTTCTAGTGAAGAAATCGCAAAGAGAGAACAAGAGCTTGCTGATGAAATTAGCAAGTATTATAAAGAAAAGAATAGTATTCCTGTTATTGTAGGATTATTAAAGGGATCAGTTCCATTTATGATGGGACTTGTTATGAAACTTGATATCGATTGTGAAATTGATTTCATGGATGTTTCTAGTTATTCTGGTACTAATTCTATTGAAGTTAGAGTTATTAAGGATATTGAAGGTTCAGTTACTGATAGAGATGTTTTAATTGTTGAAGATATCGTTGATACTGGTAAGACTTTAGAGAAGGTGACGGAGATGTTTAGGGCTAAGGGTGCAAAGGAAATTAAGATTGTTACTTTGTTGGATAAGCCTGCTAGAAGAGAGAAGGCTATTGAGGCTGACTATATTGGCTTTGTAGTTCCCGATGAGTTTGTGATTGGTTATGGTTTGGACTATAACCAAAAGTATCGTAATTTACCTTATATTGGTGTAATTAAAGAAGAAGCTATTTAAATAAATGGAGGTATGGTGTGATTAAACCAAATAACAAAAATAATAAACCAAGTCCTAGTACTTTTATTCCTTATTTGATTGCGATTGCGTTCTTGGTGGCTTTGTTTTTTACAAATCCAATGTCTTCAAGTACTGTTACAAGAATCGATTATTCACAATTAAATAAAGTATTAGAGACTAAGACTGTAAGTAAGGCTACTTTATTAGTTGATGATAATATTATCAACGTTAGTGGTACTTATACTGTTGATGGCAAGGAAGTAAGTTTTACAAGTGATGTTCCAAAGACTGAGACAACTACTGATGAGCTTATTTCTAAGTTAAAGGATTCAAACGCAAGTGTTAAGGTTGAGGATGCTAATGAAACTAGCATTATCTTATCTTTACTTGGTTCTATTTTGCCTATTGTATTGTTTGCAGGACTTGGCATGTTAATGATTTCTAAGATGGGTGCTGCTTCTGGTAACAATAAGGCGTTTGAGTTTTCTAAGTCTAGAGCTAGAAAAGAAGATAACATCAAGGTTAAGTTCAAGGATGTTGCTGGCTGTGATGAAGAAAAAGAAGAGATGGCTGAAATTATTGAGTATTTAAAGACTCCTAAGAAGTTTGCGGCTATGGGTGCTCGTATTCCTAAGGGTATTCTTCTTGTTGGTCCTCCTGGTACTGGTAAGACTTTATTGGCTAAGGCGGTTGCTGGTGAGGCTAATGTTCCTTTCTATTCTATTAGTGGTTCTGATTTCGTTGAAATGTTTGTCGGTGTTGGTGCTAGTAGAGTTAGAGATATGTTTAAGCAAGCTAAAGCTACAGCTCCTTGTATGATTTTCATTGATGAAATTGATGCAGTAGGTAGACAACGTGGTGCTGGTATGGGTGGTGGCCATGATGAAAGAGAACAAACTCTTAACCAAATGTTAGTTGAAATGGATGGTATGTCTGACAACAATGGTGTTGTTGTTATTGCGGCTACAAATAGACCTGATGTACTAGATCCAGCTTTATTAAGACCTGGTCGTTTTGATAGACAGATTACTGTTTCTTTACCTGATTTAAAGGGTAGAGAGGCTATCTTAAAGGTACATGCTCGTAATAAGAAGATTGCTGATGATGTAGACCTAGAAGCACTTGCAAGACGTACACCTGGTTTCTCTGGTGCAGATCTAGAAAACGTATTAAATGAAGCTGCTATTTTAACAGTTAGAGAAAATAAGAATTTAATTGAGACTCAAGAAATTGATGAAGCAATTGATAGAGTTATGATGGGTCCTGCTAAGAAGAGCAGAACTTATGATGAACATACTAAGAAGTTGGTTGCATATCATGAGGCGGGTCATGCCATTGTTGGCTCGAACTTACCTGATGGTGCTATTGTTCAAAAGGTTACAATTATTCCTCGTGGTAGTGCCGGTGGTTATAACTTGATTACTCCTAGAAAAGAAAAGATTTTAAATTCTAAGAAGGAATTAGTTGATACAATTACTTCTTATATGGGTGGTAGAGCTGCTGAAGAAATCTTCTTCTCAGATATTACTACTGGTGCTTCAAATGATATCCAACAAGCTACAAGAATCGCGAAGGATATGGTTACAACATATGGTATGTCTGATTTAGGTCCTGTTCAATATAACAGTGGCAATTCAACTGTTTTCCTTGGTAGAGACTATAATTCACCTGCTAATGCAAGTAGCCAAGTAGCTTATGAGATTGATATCGAAGTTAGAAAGATTATTGATTCATGTCATGAACATGCTAAGCAAATTATTAATGAACACAAAGATGATTTAATTAAGATTGCTGATGCACTTATTGCGAATGAAACAATTACTGCAGAAGAGATTAAGGATGTTCTTGATGGTAAATTGGTTGTTGTTGATAATCGTTTAGTTAAGAAGGAAGCTGGGCTCGAATCTAGGCTCGAATCTGAGGGCTCAAATCCTGGACTCGAATCTGAAACTAAGGTCGAGGCTACGGGCTCAAATCCTGGGCTCGAATCTGAAGTTAAGGAAGAACCTGTAGTAACTGAACTCGAATCTTCTGGACTCGAATCTAAGCCTAAAAAGACAACTAGAAGAAGAACAACAAAGAAGAAGACAGATGAATAGTATTGATAGTTTAATTCTTGGTATCAACAAGTTTATTGAGGATGATGTTCAATATAACTCATATGAATTTCTTGCTTGGTATTCTGATGTTGATGCTTTCCTTGAAAAAGAATATGGCAAGACGTCTTTAGCTTATAAAGAGTTTAAGGATATCAAGTTCGCTACTAACATGTATGAAGATGTTGACTGCACCATGGTTAACAAGAAGGCGTGTAAGGATGGACTTGTAGAGGCTAAAAGACTTTTAGAAAAATTGAAATAGGAGCTATGCTCCTTTTTCTTTTGGATATAACGGAATCGTTGTACTGTTGAGCTTATGATAATGGTATAATGCTATAAAAGGCAGGATAATTTTATGGTTAAATTAAATCCTTACAGGTATCGAAACGGAGATTTTAGTAAACTCATTTGATTATTTTGATTATTGAATAATTTAAAAATGGAGGAGCTAGTACATGAAGAGAATATTAATTATTTCTCTTTCGATTGTTCTAATACTAGGCTTAGTTGCTTGTAACAAGAATAATGAAGAGAATAAATCTATAAATAAAGAAGAACCAGTTGAGACTCATCATCCAGATGCACATCATTCAGATGATCATCATTAGTTTGGTTTGTACTTTAAAAACATAAGGCTTGATTTATGGTCAAGCCTTAATGTTGTTTCTTAATTAATATTGTGTTTTTTTATCCAAGTATCATAGAATCAGATACAACACCTCCTGCTGTATCGAATTTATCTAATAAGTCTTTAACAGTTAGTTTTTCTTTTTCTTTACCTTCTGCCTCAAAGATGATCTTGCCATCACACATCATGATGATTTTATTTCCATATTTAAGGGCATCTTTCATATTGTGAGTAACCATAAAAGTAGTTAGATTGTTTTCTTTGATTAACTTATCGGTGATTTCAAGAACCTTATTAGCAGTCTTAGGATCTAGGGCAGCTGTATGTTCATCAAGTAGTAATAGTCTAGGCTTTTGCATAGTTGCCATAAGTAGGGTTAGGGCTTGTCTTTGACCACCTGACAATAGTCCTACTTTGGTTGTTAATCTATTTTCTAGGCCTAAATCTAATTGTTTTAATAGTTCTTTGTATTCTTGTCTTTCTTTGTCTTCGATGCCAATCTTTAGACCTCTTTTTTTACCTCTTCTTTTCGCAAGAGCCATGTTTTCTTCTATCCACATAGTAGCAGCAGTACCAGTCATTGGATCTTGGAAGACTCTGCCAATATATTTGGCTCTTTGGAAGTCTTTTAGTTTTGTTATGTCATGTTCATCAATCATAATTTTTCCATCATCTATTGGCCATATGCCGGCAATAGCATTTAATAATGTTGATTTACCAGCACCATTAGAACCGATAACAGTCACAAAATCACCATCATTTAATGTAAGAGAAACGCCATTAAGTGCTTTCTTTTCATTTATAGTATTAGGGTTGAATGTTTTATAGATATTTTCAACTTTTAACATGATTTTGTTCCTTTCTTTAAATTAGGAATAGCTAAGAAGATAGCTACTACAATGGCTGTTAACATTTTAAGATCATCGGTTGATAGACCAAGTTTTAAGACAAATTGGATTACTAGGTAATAGATGATGGCGCCTAGTACACAGGCAAATAGTTTTAGGGCAAAGTTTTTAAATACTTTGTCAAATATTTGTTCACCAATAATAACAGCTGCTAAGCCAATAACGATGGCACCTCTTCCCATGTTGATATCCGCAAAGCCTTGGTATTGAGATAATAGGGCACCCGCTAGGGCGACTAAACTATTAGATATTACAAGACCAATAACTTTTGTTTTGTCAGTGTTAATACCTTGCGATCTTGCCATGAATTGGTTGGCTCCTGTGGCTCTAATAGAACAGCCAAGTTCTGTGCCAAAGAACCAATATAATATAGCTATTACAATAAGTACAAATAAGATAGTTATAATAATAGGGTTTCTTAATGATAATTCTCTAACGTATCTTGACGATACTATTAAGTTATATTTATCAACACTGATTGGCAAGTTTGATTTAGAAAATGATGTAGTACCGAAGCCCATAATGTGTAGGTTGATAGAATATAGGGCTAATTGTGTCAAAATACCTGCAAGTATTGCTGGTATTTTAAGCTTAGTTATTAATATACCTGTTATAAGTCCTGCAAGCATGCCTACAAAAATTGAACAGATAAGAGCTAACCACATTGGGCAATTATTGATAAGTAGAATTACGCAAGTTGCACCACCTGTGCATAATGAGCCATCTACTGTAAGGTCTGCGATGTCTAAGATTTTATAAGTGACATAAATGCCAATGGCCATTATGCCCCAGATAAGTCCTTGGGCAATGGCACTTGTCATTGAATTAATTAATCCTAATAACATAATTATTCTTCGATAGCTACGTAGTCTTCAGGAATAGTGATTCCTAGTTTTTCAGCATTTGTCTTGTTGAACTTCTTAACAAATTGAGGTGCAGATTCAACTTCCATTGTAGAAACATCAGCTCCATTTAATAGGATATCAGCTGCCATTTCACCAGTCTTGAAACCAATGTCGTAGTAAGAGATAGTAAGAGTAGCAACACCACATCCTGAGCAGATACCTTCTTCACCAGTGAATACTGGAACACCTGCTGGAAGTACAACGTTGGCAATGGCTTCAGTATTTGCAGCAGCTGTATTGTCAGTTGGAATGTAGATTACATCAACCTTATCACTTACTGCTTTTTCAGTTACGGCTGTAATATCGTTTGAGTCATTGAATACGTAGTTAACAGTTTCGATTCCATCTTCTTTTAAGAATTCAGAAATCTTATCTACTTGGTATTGTGAATTAGCTTCTGCTGAACAGAATAGAACACCAACTTTTTTAGCATCTGGGAATAGTTCAGTAATCATGCTTGCTTGTTCATCAAGTGGAGCTAAGTCAGTAGTTCCTGATACGTTAGCTGGTACACTACCACCTAACACTACATCATATACAGTAATAGAAGTTCCAAGTACTGGGATTGTATCAGTTGCAGCACTAGCAGCTTGTAGGGCTGGAGTGGCATTGGCCATGATTAGATCAACACCGTCAGCAACAAAGTTACCTACGATTGTAGAACAGTTAGCACTTTCACCACTTGCGTTTTGAACATCAACGTTTGTGATACCATTTTCCTTTAATGCATCTACAAAGCCTTGAGTTGCAGCATCAAGTGCTGGGTGTTGTGTTGTTTGGACTACGCCTACCTTGATAGGATTCGCGCCCGTAGGATTCGTGCCCTGAGTTGAGTCTGAATCAGAACCACATGCACATAGTGCAAATAGGCAGATAGTAGCTAATAGAATTGTTAATAATTTTTTCATATGTTTTCTCCCTTCATCAATTAGCTTGAGGGACAAAAAAATCGTCCCCAATAAGGACGACTTATAATCGTGTTACCACCTTAATTTATTATCCTATTACTAGAATAACCTCACAAACCTCCAACAAGGTCCTAAGCTATAACGGGCTTTCCCGTAGTTTCCTAGCTCCATAAAGTTTTCTTATACCCCCACATAATCGTTTGCACCTACCACGATCTCTCTTCAAATGCCAAAGTAGAATACTCGTTTACTTCAACGCAATTTCATTCTAAAACTAGTGTCAACTTTATGTCAATAATATTTTAAGAAAAGTTTTCAAATATTATGAAAATATTTTCACCATCTTTCATTATGATCAAAAGTTTGGGCAGAACTCCAGTCTTCGTTTTTGTCTATATAAAGAATGCTAAATGTTTCATTTATCTCGTTCCATTTTTCTTCAGAGATTAAAACAGCATTTTTTCCTTTGTCGTTGATGATTGTTAGTGGAGTGTTATTTGTATTAACATCATCGATAAGGTTATCGAGTTGTTCATTAGCCTTGGAAATATCAATTGTGATCATAGGTGATTTCCTATTTCTTGTTTGTTTTGCCTTTATAAATTTTAATGTTGTCACCAATATATTGGATGGTTACAAATAGTAAGATACAAGATAAGAATACAACAATGAAGTTGTGACTACTAGACATTAGAGCGAATGCTTGTAGTACTTGAATAATTACTGTAAGTATTCCAAGTATGATAGCCAATAATGATTTTTCTTGTTTTTTCAATAGTCCAATAATACCAAGTAGGATAAGTAGTCCATCAACACCGAATAATAATCCTTTTCCAATTGGTGTTAAAGCGTTTAATAATTCTTTTTCTAATAAGAACATTAGTGATAGTAAATGTAATGCGCCAAGTGCTATTTCAAGTGTACTTGCAATTTTTAATGTTTTTTTGATATCGTTCATAATTTTCCCCTTTGTTTAATCATTATATAATAAGAGAATGAAAGAAATAAAAATAAGACATGAGGGAACATTGCTGGAGTATTTGATTGATGATTTACATTATTCAAGAAATGTCGCAAAGAAGATTTTAGCTAATAAAGTAAAAGTTAATGGTGTCGCTACAAGTAAATTTGATTATAAGCTTGATATAGGTGATTTGTTGTTGATAGGTGACAATACAAAGAAGACTGATTTGGATATTATCTATGAAGATGATGACTTTATTTGTATTAATAAGCCCGCTGGTTTGTTGAGTATTAGTAATGACAAAGAGAGGGAAAGAACAGCTTATCATTTGGTTAGAGAATATGTTAAGTCTATTGATAAGCATAATATGATTTTTATATTACATCGACTAGATAGAGATACTAGTGGGGTTTTACTTTTCTGTAAGAAACAAAAATTAAGGGATGAATTACAGGAAAACTGGAATGATATTGTATATAAAAGAGGCTATTATGCCCTGTGTGAGGGTGTGTTTGATAATGCTAGTGGTCATATTGAAAATCGTATTGCCTATAATAAATTTAATATGGGTTATGTGAGTGAAAAGGGTTCTTTATGTATTACTGATTACAAGGTGATTAAACAATATAAGGATAGTGCTTTGGTTGATGTTGATATTAAGACAGGTAGAAAGAATCAAATAAGAATTACTTTTAAGGATATTGGACATCCTATTGTTGGTGATAAGAACTATGGTGGTAGAAAGGCTAAAAGATTATATCTGCATGCCTATGAATTAGCTTTTAGATACAAGAATAAAGATTATGTGTTTAACAAAACTATCACATTTCATCCCACTACCTCCTAGGTAGTGGGATGAACTTCATTGATATACGATATAATATTAGTGAATGAATATAGCTTATAAATATCGTATATATCCTAATAAAAAACAGGAAGAATTATTTATGAAAACATTTGGTTGTTGTCGTAAAGTATGGAATCTTATGTTAAA
>CAKUQM010000047.1 GCA_934675465.1 uncultured Erysipelotrichaceae bacterium
TTACATAAACCGTCATTAAACCATCTTCAAGCTCGATATCTTCAACATTTACATCAGCTTCAATTAAAGTATCTAACATCTTTTCATCATCTTCATAATTGAATGCTAATACACCTAAGTTATCATAATTGAATGAAACTGAACCCTTAACACCTAACTTACAATGTGACTTATTGAAACATTGGTTCATAGAAGCGATAGTACGATTTGAATTATCTGTTAAACAGTCAACGATAATTGTGGCGCCATTTGGACCAATACCTTCATATCTTAATGAATCATAAGATTCAGTGCTACCACCCTTTGCCTTTTCGATTGCTCTTTTGATAACATCTGCAGGAACTTGGTTAGCCTTAGCTTCCTTAATCTTTGATCTTAATGTAAGATTCATTTCAGGATCAGGAACACCACTCTTAGCGGCAATATAGATTTCTTTACCGTATCTTGAATATACTTTTGTTTTCATTGCTGCAGTCTTTGCCATTGCAGCCGCTCTTACTTCATGTGCTCTTCCCATTTAATTTTTACCTCTCCAACTATAACATTATATATTCTTTTAGCTTTTTCACAAATAAATCGTTATTAGAAACAAATTTTTTTGGTTTAAAGTTCAAAGCTTCCCTAACTTTATCATCAAAATCATCGCCATCATTCATCATTACAAGATAACCCTTTTGATAATATGCATTTACAATTTGAAGTTGATGATCATTTTGGTGTTCCTTATATTTTGATAAACGTGGAACTGCCAAAACTTTCTTATTCTTATTAAGACAACTAACAATTGTACCAACACCACCATGACAAATAACCAAATCAGCTTCATCAATATATTTATCAAAGTCATCCTTATCTAAATATTTATGAATTTCAAACTTCTTTGATTCATAATCAGTAAAACCAGCCTGAACAATTATCTTATCTTTTATATTACTATGTTCAAGATAATCCAATAGTCTCACAAAAGGCTTATCTTGAGTACCTAAACTTACAAAAATCATTAGAATATATTCCCCCAACACTCAGCCTTTGGATAAACTTCTAATAGTTCAGGCCACTGCACAATAAATTTATCGGCAATGGGATAAATTAATTTGCCAGCCTTAGTACCAGTAGTAATATTAGCCATCGTCTCAATCCAAACAACCTTCTTTTTAAACATATGAGCTATTTTACACATAGGCACAGCAGTATGAGTACCTGTTGATACTATAAAGTCAGGTCTAATAATTAAGAAATAAATAAAGGATAGAATAATATTAAAAGGGAAAATAAATAAATATGGCAACAAATGATCTTGAGTACCATAGACAAGATATTTCACCTTTGAAAACTTATCTTTTAAATATACTGTAGATTCTGTCTTTTCTGTAATCAAAGTATAGTCAACATCATTAAAAAGCTTCTTAAGCGCAAGAAGCTCCTCCAAATGACCGCCACCACTAGATATAAAAATAACTTTCTTCATAAATTAAAAAAGGGATGTTTCCATCCCTTATTATACACTATTTAGCTAAAGCGTTTTTTACAAGTTCACTAACTTGTGCTTCAGTTTCACACTCAACTGCCTTAGCAGATAATTCTTTCATCTCTTCATAGCTTAAACCGTTAATAATCTTACGAGCTCTTAAGATAGAAGTAGCAGACATAGAGAATTCATCTAAGCCTAAACCAAGTAGTAATGGAGCAGCCATAGCATCACCAGCCATTTCACCACACATACCTACCCACTTACCGTTCTTGTGGGCACCTTCAATTGTCATCTTAACAAGTCTTAAGATAGAAGGGTTTAGAGGTTGATATAAATAAGAAACCTTTTCACTCATTCTATCGGCAGCCATAGAGTATTGGATTAAGTCGTTAGTACCAATTGAGAAGAAATCAGCATGCTTAGCAAATTGATCAGCTAATACAGCACTTGCTGGAATTTCAACCATCATACCAACTTCAATCTTTTCCGCAACTGCAACACCTTCAGAAACAAGCTTAGCCTTTTCTTCTTCAAAAATAGCCTTAGCATCTAAGAATTCTTGAATAGTTGCGATCATTGGAAACATGATGCAAAGTCTTCCATATACTGAAGCTCTAATTAAAGCTCTTAATTGAGTTCTAAATACATCAGTTCTATCTAAGCAGAATCTAATAGCACGGTAACCTAAGAATGGATTCATTTCTTCTGGGAAAGAGAAGTAATCTAACTTCTTATCACCACCGATATCTAGAGTTCTTACAACTACCTTCTTACCCTTCATTCCCTCAAGCACAGCCTTGTAAGCTTCGAATTGTTCTTCCTCAGTTGGGAAATCAACAGTAGAATTCATATATAAGAATTCAGTTCTAAATAAGCCGACACCTTCGCCACCGTTATTTAAAACACCTTCAACATCATTTGGACCACCAATATTACCAGCTAATTCAACTTCATGGCCATCAACAGTTACTGACTTTTGATGAACCAATACCTTTAAAGCTTCCTTTTCAGCTAAGAAAGCTTCTCTTTTAGCCTTATAAGCAACTAATTCTTCTTCATCTGGATTAACAATAGCTAAACCATCAATCGCATCAAGAATCATCATATCGCCATTATTACAGCTTTCAAGGATATTGCCTGTACCTACAACAGCAGGAATCTCAAGAGATCTAGCCATAATAGCTGAATGACTTGTTCTACCACCAACTGCAGTACAGAAGCCTAAAGTATATGTTTTATTTAAAGAAGCTGTATCAGATGGAGTTAAATCATGTGCCACGATAATTACTTCTTCATTTATTGCGGTTAAATCAGGAATCTGCAAACCTAGAATATTACATAATAGACGATAAGAAACGTCTTTAATATCAGCAGCTCTCTCTCTGAAATAATCATTATCCATTGATTCAAACATGGCAATCATATTATCAGAAACAGTCTTGCATGAATAATCAGCACTATTTCCTTCACCAATCATGTCAACAATTTGACTAGCATATTCTGGATCTTGTGCCATCATTAAATGAGCATCAAAGATAGCCAATTCATCTTCAGAAAGATTAGCACTTGCTCTTTCTTTAACTAGATTAATATCACTAACAGTCTTTTCTAAAGCACTAGTGAAACGAGCCTTTTCTTCTTCGACACTTCCCTTTAAAGTGTTAGTTACACTAATTACAGGGCTTTCTAATTTAAAAACCTTGCCAATCGCAATGCCGCTACTAGCGGCGATTCCTTTAACCATTTTAAAATTTCCTCCTAATTATCTATAAAATTTTATCGCATTTCAATCATTGAAACAACTCAAAAAGTTTGCATAAGCTTTTTTACGATGACGGTAGTAAGTGGAAGAAGACAAATATCCTTCATACCAAGGTCCTTTTTTATTAAGAATCACTTCGTTTTGAATGATAAAACGATCTTCGTCATCTAAGATATTAAAGATTACATTTTCAATATAATATCTAATTCTTCTCTTAATCATTAATGTGTCTTGACTGACAACATCACATTCTGGTCTTTCTGTATATTCTTTAGAAACCAAATAAGTTTTTGCCAACTCGGCAACAATCACTCTGTTATACTCAGAGGAAATTTTATTATTTGACATTTTTTAATATTTCATTTCTTTCTTTATTGTGTTACTTCAATTAAGCCATAATGGCCATCATTACGTTTATATACAACAGCAATCTTATCTGCATCAATATCTTTATAGATGTAGAAAGAATGAGACAACATTTCCATTTGTAAAATAGCTTCATCAAGACTCATTTCATCCGCAAAAATCATCTTAGTCTTTACAGGAATTTCTGGTTCAGTAACATTCTCATCAACGAAATTCTGAGCTAAAGAATCCTTATGTCTTCTTGAAAGACGAGATTTTTGTCTTCTAATTTGATCCTCAATCTTATCAATAGCTAAATTTACACCAGTTTCAAAATCATCATGCACTATTTCAGAACGACATAGTCCAATCTTTGTTGGAATACTCGCCTCAATTTTCAAAGAACTGTTATAAGGCTTTACGGTAATTCTAGCAGTTGTGTCATCACTAACCGCAAAATACTTAGTTAGAAATGATAGGCGATTTTCAATGTGCTCTCTCATTTCATCAGTAATAGTGACATTTTCGCCGTAAATTACAAATTTCATATTTTCTTCCTCCTTTATATGAAATATTTACTTTATTTGTTGAAGTAACCACTCATAAACAAGATACAAGCCATAAGCATCCAAACCACAATATTCGATAAGTTCTTTTTTAACCCTATCATCATCTTCCTCAATACCTAAATCGATATTACGCCAATTAAAGACAGCCTTCATACCATCATTAATTTCTAAAGATTTATAATTCAAATCAGACACTATGCTTACTAATTGTTTAAGTGTAAAGTTACCTCTCATTCTTACATCGTAGATTAGGCCTTCTAAGAAAGGAGTGGCCAAATCAACAAAACGTTCATTAATTTTCAATAATTCATCTCTATATTCAGGAAAATAATCAGCAAGTTCCTTTATTCTTCTACACTCCGCTCCATAGGCATTATATGCAACTATAGGTCCGGACTTTGGAATGTATTTCAACAATCCTTCCGCAAATTCTCTTCGACAATCCCCCTTTCCTAAAAATGAATATTTAGACAAATTATTGTTTTCATCAAGTATATATAGAACAAACTCAAAAGGTAAAACATCAAGGGGCCTCAAACCATTAAACTGTGGAATCAAATAAGTATCCCATTCAAAGTCAATGAACATAATTGGCCTAGCACCAAGATGTTTTAACCAATCCGCAAGAGCATATTTTTGTACATATTTACCCCCGTTCTTGCTTGCCATAACCTGAGCATATTGCACTCTATTTCCCTCAAATTGATCTAAATCAATATCTTTTAGAAGTTCAATGCCAGCTTGATACATTTTATTCTTATTAGCACTTGAGACTAAAGTTAAAATAGAATCATCAGGCAAATTCTTTTCTTCTCTAAAACATTCATAATAATAAGGGCAAATATTGTGACTATGACAAACACGACTCTTTTTTGGACTGTAAGAATCCAAAGAAGTAGCCTCTATTCTATTTATTATTGATTTAAAATCATAGATTCTATCGCTGAATATATCTAAGAATTTATTGCCATTAAATTCATCGGTTAAAATAAATAACTCTTCAATATTCAAATTATCTTCGAAGACATAATCTTTATTAATATAAGCTAAATATATTTTATTTACATTAATATCTAATTTTCTTAAAACCTCTAAAGTTAAACAATAATAAGTATAATCAAAGTCCTTAATAGAAGTCATATTATGCACGAAATATAAGTCAAAACCTCCTTCAACTTTGTGCATAATAGGCACCTTTATACGAAGACTATCACATTCAAATCGTGTTTTTATAAACCATTCATATTTGTCTATTTCATCAAAGAAAGCACCATTGGTATCACCTACCGTTCCTCTAAAATAATCTTCTATTTTTAAAAATCTTGCCAATAATAATATTAAAGATTCATCACTTCTTAAATAATGGTTAAAAGAAGAATTATCACCAAGAGAATAATAATAAGATCTTGGACATCTATTAAACTTCTTTAAATCCGTTATATGATACATAACTACCTACCTAAATTATATCAAATATATATCTTTTCTACACGACAATTTACATCACATATTAACTCATATGAAATTGTATAAATATTAGCAGCCATTTTCTCTAAATCGCCATAGATAAGAACCTCATCATATAAGTCGCAATCTACATCACTAACATCAACCATCATCTGATCCATACAAATATTGCCTAAAATATTAACTTCCTTGCCATTGATGCTAACGGTATTTCTACCGCTATGAAGTCTAGAAAAGCCATCACCATAGCCAACAGAAACAGTTGCCACTTTTATATCCTTATCAGCGACAAATCTTCTATCATAGCCAATAGGCTCGCCTTTTTTAACCTCTTTAATATGACTAATAACCGACTTCATTGTTAAAGCCTGTTTTAAACCTTCATAACCGCCTAATCCATAAAGAATGATACCAGGTCTAACCATATCCAAATGATAGAAAGGATGCTTCATAATAGTCCCCGAATTAGCACAGTGTCTAATCTTAAAAGTGATACCTTCTTGTTTTAATAAATCAATGTCCTTTATGAATAAATCATATTGAATCTTTGAAAAATCATCATCTAAACAATCAGAGAAATGCATAAAAACACCCTCAAAATCAAGGTTATTTAAAAGACAAGCTTTTTTCATTTCATCAACATCTTTAAAACCAATACGATTCATGCCAGTATCAATCTTTAAATGACACTTAATCTTTAAACCATGTTCATTTAAACTTCTTGCATAAGGAAGTGAATAAACACATTGTGTAATATTATATCTAAATAACTTATCAGTATCCTCTAAAGGCGTATAGCCAAGAATTAAGATAGATGTATTTATTCCTCCTTCTCTTAATTCGATAGCCTCTTCTAAGGTACTAACCGCAAAATAATTTGCACCCAAATCCTCATATAAATGTGCTAATTTAACGGCACCATGACCATAAGCGTTATCTTTGATAACAGGGCAAATCATTGCCCCGTTTACTTTATTCTTGATTATATTAAAATTATCAACGATACACTTAGTATCAATCTCAACCCATGTTCTTCTACTCATAAGACTATTATAACGCTAAATTAAAGTCTTAGTACCAAATGGACGAACAACTAGTTCCATAATAGAGTCTTTATCAAAAACACTTGATAGAACCATCTTATAATCATTAACCAATTCTTTTGGTACAACAGCTTGAATAGTGCCACCAAAGCCACCACCATGAACACGATAAGCACCCTTATGGCCCAAGATATAATCACTCATGGCAATAGCGATAGATAAAGGTTGATTCTTTGGCATAGAACTTGGATAAACATTTTGAAGATACATATAACTAGATCTACCAGAACGATTAATTAAATCTAATAAGCTATCGATATCCTTATTCTCAACAGCTTCCTTCTCTAAAACAGCTCTCTTATCTTCTGTATAGAAATGGAAACTTCTTAAAATCGAACGATCATTCTTAACTTCTTCTCTTAATTCCTTAATATGAGTAAAGAAATAATCAGGATCACCATCTCTTAAAACATTACAGTTTAATAATTTAGCAACATCCTTCATTTCACCAGGAACCGCAGAATACTCATCACTTAAATCAGCATGATCACCCTTTGTGTTAACTAAAATCAATTCATAACCATAGTCAGTGAAATCAAATTCATAATTTTCAATTACCGGGGCCTTAGGGTCATTAAAGTCCATAGCCACAAAACCGCCAACTGAAATAGAAGCTTGATCTAGCAAACCACTAGCCTTACCAAAATAAACATTCTCAGCATATTGACCGATAATAGCTCTATCAACTGGTGTAATTTGGCAATCATTGAATAGACAATTGAAAATTTCTACAACCATCATCTCAAAACATGCACTAGATGAAATACCTGAACCAATCGCAACCTCAGAATCGCACATTGCGCTAAAGCCACCAATCTTATAGCCTAATTCATTTAGTTTGTTCGCAATGCCCCTAATTAATGATTTAGAAGTATTCTTTTCACTATCTACTACAGCCAAAGAATTAATATCAACAACACAATCATCAAACTTTGGATCAATAAAGATACATTCATTATTATCATTAGCCTTAACTACACAAATATTGTCATAATTAATGGCAGCAGACAAAGTATGACCATGTTGATGGTCAGTGTGATTACCACCAATTTCAGTTCTACCAGGAGAAGAAATCAAATGATAATCACCATCACCAAAACGCTTATATGCTTCGTTTAGTAAAGAAATGTATCTTTCTTTTTCCCTACTTAAATCATTAGTACCCTTAATCTTAGACAATAATTCATCAATCTTATCGCTATTGATATAATCTTTTAAATCGTTATAATTCATATTATTTCCCCTCTAATGTATAAACAATCTTATGATTAACTTCTTTATCTTTATAAATATATGGCTTTATATAATTATCATAGTTGATGCCATTTGGATAATATTGACACTCAAAACATATTCCATAATAATCTTCATATGTATGATTATCTTTACCCTCTAAATGACCTAAGTAATTACCAGTATAAATATGCATACAAGGTAAATCACTTTCTACCATAAGAGATAATTTATCACTATGAAGCTCAGCCATCTTTTTAAATGACATATCCTCGAATACATAATTATGATCTAGACCACCCTTAGATAAATTTGAATGGCCAATACATAAAACATCATTCATCTTACTTAAAGTAGTGAAATCAAAAGCTGTACCCTTAACATCAATCACTTCATCAGAAGCCATAGGACCAACATTTAAAGCTACCTTATCGGTATAAATCTTAAGTTCTTGATCAAAAACAGTATCAACACCACCGTTTAAATTAAAATATGAATGATTAGTGATATTTAAAATACTGTCCTTATCGCATAAACCTGTAAAAGAATAAATTAATTGATTATTTTTTAATGAATAAGATACTTCTAAGTTTAAATTGCCAGGGAAGCCTCCAGACATATCACCATCAAATAAAGATAAGACAATTTCATCTTCCTTTAATTCCTTAAGTGTATAGCCTCTAAAACTTAAATCACCAACACCAGAATGAAGACAAATACCAGGTTCATTTAATGATAATTGATATTTTTCACCATTAATCACAAAACTGCCATCAGCAATTCTATTAGCATTTCTACCAACAGTGGCACCTAAATGGGGCCCAGTATTCTTAAAATAAGAAGCTTGGTCATCAAAGCCTAAGACAATATCAGTATTAGTTTTCTTATCAATAAAAGAAACTAAGGTTGCTCCAACGCTAGATACCTTAACTCTTAAATATTCATTTTCAATTGTATAAATCATACTTCACCATTAGCCTTCACTAACATCGCAGCACCCATAACACCAGGCTCCTTAATCTTAGCTAAAACAACCTGAGCTGGTTTAATACCATTGAAATATTTATGATAACTTTCTACCATCTTATCAAAATATTTCTCATGTTGATTAAGCGCAACTCCACCACCGATGACAAAAATATGTGGATCACAAATTTGACCAATAGTAGCCAAAAGTCTTCCCATTTGATCAGCCATCTCATCAACTAATTCGATTGCCTTTGGATCATTTTCGGCATACTTTTCAAACAATTCCTTACAAGTATTGCCTTCACCAAATGCTCTTGCAGCCTTTCTACCTAAACCTCTACCACTTGATTCAGATTCAATACTACCAGGATTTAAATAATCAGAATAACGCTCGCAGCCATCTTTAACGATGATATTACCAATTTCTCCCGCAAAACCCATTTGGCCAGAAACAATCTTGTGATTAAAAATTAAAGCACCACCAATACCAGTTGAATGAGTAATATAGTAAACAATTGGCTTATTCTTACCTGCTCCTAGCATTGCCTCAGCCAAACCAGCCATATTCGCATCATTATCAAGATATACTGGACGGTCATATCTTTCTTCAATCAAATCAGCAATTTTATAGTTTTCAAAGCCAACAAGGTTATTAGAAATAGGCATAACTCTATTATAAATATCAACAGGACCCGGAATAGCTACGCCAATACCTTGTGTTTTATCAATATCAGTAATTTGATCAAGCACAGAAAAAACAGCGTCTCTTATCTTTTCCTTAGGACCAACCAAGCCATATGATTTTGTAACATATTCTTCTAAAACGTTACCGTCATCATCCATTTTGCAAGCCCTTACATTAGTTCCACCTAAATCGACACCTACATAATAATTCATAATTATAAATCCCCTCTTTTCTTCAGATGTATTAATTATAAATTATTTCACCTATTAAATCATAACCTTTTACATCATTTATCTTAACGTTCACAAAAGAACCAATCTTCAAATCTTCATCTGTTTTAATATAAACAACACCATCAACTCCATCTGGTGCTGACATATATGATCTTCCTACATATCTTTTAAACAAAGATTCATATCTTTCAACCAAGACTTCATAAGTTTTACCAATTCTATTTTGATTCTTCTCAAACACAATCATCTGTTGTGTTTCCATTAATTGGTTATATCTTCTTTGTGCATCATTCTCATCTACTTGAGGCATATCAAAAGCAGCAGTATCTTCTTCATTAGAGAAAGT
>CAKUQM010000048.1 GCA_934675465.1 uncultured Erysipelotrichaceae bacterium
GTGTTACTTTAACTACCGCCTTTGTATCAGCTTTAACTAATAAAGCTGTAGACGCAAACTGTGCAATGACAGGTGAGGTAACTCTTCGTGGCAATGTCTTACCAATTGGCGGTTTAAGAGAAAAGTCTATTGCGGCTAATAGAAGTGGCATTACGAAGGTCTTCATCCCTAAGGGCAATGTTAAGGATATTGATGAACTTCCTGATATCGTTAAAGAAAACATTACTTTTATGCCTGTAGATAAAGTGGATACTATCTTAAAAGAGGCTATTATCCATGATTAGTTTCTTATGTTCAGGTACCAAAAAAGATCATTATCCTGAAAGTGAAATGGAAGTAGTCTTTGTAGGTAGAAGTAATGTAGGTAAGTCATCGTTAATAAATAAGCTATATGGTAAAATTGCCTATGTAGGTAAAACACCTGGTAAGACAAGGCTTTTAAACTTCTTCAATGTCGATAATAAATATACTGTATGTGATGTACCAGGTTATGGTTATGCTAGAAGGAGTGACAAAGAAATCATTGAGTTTGGTGAGATGATGGATGAATACTTTACTCAAAGAGAAGCTTTGAAGCTATGTGTTATGATTCTAGATATCAGAAGAACACCAAATCAAGATGATATCGATATGTATAACTATCTAAAAGACTTAGATATTCCGGTACTTTTTGTCCTTAATAAGTGCGATAAATTCTCTAATAATCAACGTATAAATCAGATGAAAGTCATCTATAAAACACTAGGCATTGAACAGGCGATTTGTATTTCATGCCTAAAAGGTGTTAATATAGATGTTGTGGCTAGGAGTATTGAGTCACTTATAAAGGAGTATGATGAATAGTTTTATTGAATTTATTAACCGTGTCCCCTTGTTAATTGAGTCCATATTAGTAGTTTTAGTACCAAGTAGTCAGCAAGTTTATGCGAATACTTATACTAATGAAGAGCTAGAAAATGATGAACTGATTGTTAAAACAGTTTCTAGTGATGAGGAAAAAGACTTCGTATTTGCGGATAGCGCAAATACTAAATACATTCTTGAGACAAAGGGACAAGAAGTTGCAACTGCTAACTTTGATAAGCTTCAAGGTGAATTAGATATCGCCATTGAAGAATATGAAGCTGAGCAAGCAAAATTAAGCCGTAGTGGTTCAAGATCAACTTATACATTTAACATGAGTGAATTAGCTGGTGGTGATGTGTGGTCAATCGCTAATGGCCTTGTAGGTACACCAGGTAATTGCTTCTATATCTGTCAATTATTTATTCAAGCATTTACTGGTGAATGGAATTCGCTTGGTAACATTTACCAAACTGATAGTCCATCCCCTGGTGACTTAATCTATTACGCTAATGGTGGTATGGGTGCTCAACACTGGGCAATCTATTTAGGAGGCGATCAAGCATTACATGGTAACTACAATGGTACTACTGTAATTAGAAGCATCTACCTCAAGAGTGGTAGTAGTCCTATATTTTACAAATTAGGTTAATAAAAAGCGAAAGAGATTTAGTGTAAGAGCTAAATCTTTTTTTATGTGAAAATTAAAAATTATACACCCAATATACAGTCGTGTGTACAAGAATTTTGTTTAAACAAGTAAAAATGTAAAGATTTACATATCTATGAAAATAAGATGAAAATATTTGTTGACATGTATTTTCTATTTTTGTAACATAAGTTCATGGAAGGAGAAACATACATGAACTTTTATTTAAAACAAGAACACTCTCACTATTCTCCTTGCTATTTAGCTATTATTATCGTGATTATTATTATGTTACTTAGCGCAGTAACCTTTTCATGATTAAGATAGCTTTATTTGAAATATTTTTAAGGATGGGCTATCGACCATCCTTTTATTTTATTAATAGAAAAGCTTATTAAAGCTTGTCTATAGATTAAAAACGATTAGGGAGGGAAGTTTTATGAAAAAATTATTAGTCGTTTTACTAAGTGTACTAATGCTAATGACATTATGTGCATGTGGCTCTGACAAAGAAACAGGTGATGATAGTGTTGATTCAAACACTATTAAGATTGGTGGTTCTGGTCCAACAACTGGTGAGTATGCACAATATGGTCTAGCTGTTCAATATGGTGCTCAAGTCGCTGTCAATGAAATCAACGAAAAAGCTGGTGAAGATGGTCTGAAGCTTGAACTAAAATTCTTAGATGATAAGGGTGATGGTGAAGAAGCTAGTAAGGCTTATGCTCAATTAACTGACTGGGGCATGCAAGTAAGTATGCTATGTACAACAACTGGTTCTTCATTAGCTGTTGCTGATAGCTACAATGATGCTGGTGTATTTGCTATGACACCAAGTGGTTCTGCTGAAGATATTATTGCTGGTAAGGATTATGTATATAGAATGTGTTTCGCCGATCCAGAACAAGGTACAGCTGCTGCTGACTATATTGCTGAACACAAACTAGCTACTAAGGTTGCTGCCTTTGTTCAATCTGATTCAGACTACTCAGTAGGTGTGTATGATGCTTTTGTTAAAGAAGCTGCAGTTAAAGGCTTAGAAATCGTATCAACTTATTCATTCACATCAGATAACGCAACTGATTTTACAACTGGTGTTAGTGATGCTCAAAGTAAGGGTGCAGAACTTGTATTCCTACCTCTATACTATGAAAATGATACAAAGATTGTTATGGCTTGTAAGAACGCTAACTATAGTCCAGTATTCTTTGGTGTAGATGGTTTCGATGGTGCTCTTGAACAAGAAGGTGTTGATGTTTCAATGTTTGAAGGATTCTATTACTTAACACCATTCGCATATACTGCAACTGATGATGCTACTGTATCTTTTGTATCTAAGTTCAATGCTTTAGCTGGTAATAATCCAAACCAATTCGCTGCTGATGCATATGATGTAGTATACGCAATCTATAATGCTTTAGTTGAAGCTGGTGCATCTGCTGATATGTCTGCTCAAGATATGGGTGAACTATTGTGTAAGACATTCCAAGGTGGTTTCACATATTCTGGTTTAACTGGTTCTAACATGACATGGGATGAAAATGGTGCTGTAGTTAAGGCTCCACTTGCTTTCCAAGTAAAAGATGGCAAGCTTACTGCTGCTGAATAATTAAACGTTTATGTAAGAAGTTGCCAATTGGCAACTTCTTACTAAACTATAAAGGGGGAATTTATGATCTTTATATCAAATCTAATCAGTGGTATAAGACTTGGCTCAATCTATGCAATCATCGCCCTTGGCTACACCATGGTATATGGTATTGCTAAGATGTTAAACTTTGCCCATGGTGATGTCATCATGATTGGTGCCTATAGTGCCTTTGTAGCTCTTTATAGAGCTAATTTGCCACTTCCTATAGCTCTTATTATTTCAATAATTATTTGTACCTTACTAGGTGTAATTATTGAAAGATTGGCCTACAAACCCTTAAGACAAGCCTCATCTTTGGCTGTTCTTATAACTGCTATTGGCGTCAGCTATTTCCTACAAAACCTAGCTCTTTTGATATGGGGATCAGCTGCTAAAATTTTTCCAACCATCCTAGATTATGGTTCTATTAACTTATTTAATGATCAACTAAAATTAAGCTATCAAATGCTAATCACGATTACTGTATGTATCGTAATAATGATTCTATTAAATCTATTTATCAAAAAGACTAAGATTGGTAAAGCTATGAGAGCTTGTAGTGAGGATAAAGAGGCCGCTGCCTTAATGGGTATTAATGTTGATAATATCATCTCGTTAACATTCGCTATTGGTTCTGGTTTAGCCGCAATAGCTGCCATATTGTTATGTGCAGCCTATCCAACCGTAACACCAACCCTAGGCTCTATGCCTGGTATTAAAGCTTTTACAGCTGCTGTAATTGGTGGTATCGGTTCTATTCCTGGTGCCTTATTAGGAGGTCTATTATTAGGCGTTATTGAAATAATCGTAAAAGCTTATGGTCTATCAGAACTTACTGATGCTATTGCTTTTGGGGTCTTGATTCTAGTTTTATTATTTAAACCAACTGGCTTATTAGGAAAGAAAGTAAAGGAGAAAGTATAAGATGAAAAATAAAAAAGCATTGACTTCTTATTTATTAGTAATACTTGTATATGCCCTTATTACTATCTTAAATAAAACAGGCTCTTTATCTTCCACGATGAACGCCTTGTTAGTTCCAACAGTAGCCTATATTGTAGCTGCATTAGCCTTAAATCTACTTGTAGGCTATTTAGGCGATTTGTGCCTAGGACAAGCTGGTTTTATGGCAGTAGGAGCTTTCTCAGGTATAGTTTGTGCTGCTTGTTTACTTAGAAACAATATCCCAGATACTCTAGCCTTATTTATTTCAATCATTGTAGGAGGCTTGATTTCTTCTATTTTTGGTTTAATTATTGGCATTCCAGTACTAAAACTTGAAGGTGACTATCTAGCTATTGTTACACTTGCATTCTGTCAAATCATTAAAACACTTTTTTTAAATCTATATGTAGGTGTTGATTCAAATGGTTTACATATGTCGTTTATTAGTGATAATACTAATCTATTACCAGATGGTAAGTTACTAGTAAAAGGTGCTCTAGGTGCTGCAGTATCTCATAAGCTTTCTACTTTCTTAAGTGGTGCTATCTTAATACTATTTACTTTATTTATTATCTATAACCTAATTAACTCAAAAAGTGGTAGAGCTATTCAAAGCTGCAGAGATAATAAAATAGCCGCTACCTCACTTGGTGTTAATATTACTAAATATAAGTTATTAGCCTTTGTGATATCAGCCTTTATTACAGGTATGGCAGGAGCTTATTATGGACTAGGATATTCTAGCTTTAAAGCTACTAAATTTGACTTTAACCTATCTATTTTAATTCTTGTTTATGTTGTTTTGGGTGGTTTAGGTAATATGACAGGTACAATTATTTCTACTACATTATTAATTGTCCTACCGGAGGCCCTAAGATCATTCGATGACTATCGAATGATTGCTTATGCGATTGTGTTAATACTTGTTATGATTCTATCTAACAATAAGATATTGATGTCTTATTTAGATAATTATAAAAATGCCTTGATGTCATTTATTAAACGAAAGGGGGCTAAACATGAGTGTTCTAGAAGCTAAAAAATTAGGAATCGACTTTGGTGGCCTTACTGCCGTAAATAACTTTGACATCAAAATTGAAGAAAATGATATTTATGGTCTAATTGGTCCCAATGGTGCCGGTAAGACAACTGTCTTTAATCTTTTAACTAAAGTATATCAACCTACAAGAGGTAGTATTATCTTAAATGGTGTTGATACTAAGAATATGTCAACTGTTGATGTGAATAAGGCAGGTATTGCTAGAACCTTCCAAAATATTCGTTTGTTTAATAAGATGACCGTTATGGAAAATGTTCTTGTAGGCTTTCATAACAACATCACTTATTCAACACTAGATGGAATCTTTAAGACACCTAAGTATCGTAAACAAGAAAAAGAGATGCATGATAAGGCTATGGATTTATTAAAGATCTTTAAACTAGAAGACTTTAGAGATCTAAACGCCTCATCACTTCCCTATGGTGCTCAAAGAAGACTAGAAATCGCCAGAGCCCTAGCTACTAATCCTTGTTTATTACTATTAGATGAACCAGCTGCTGGTATGAATCCAACCGAAACCGAAGAACTTATGAATACAATCAGATTTATAAGAGACCACTTCCATATTGCGATTCTTTTAATCGAACATGATATGAAACTGGTTATGGGAGTTTGCGAAAAGATCACAGTACTTAATTTCGGTCAAGTACTTACAAGTGGTAAACCACAGGATATTCAAAACAACCCTGAAGTTATTAAGGCTTACTTAGGAGATTAATATGTTGAAAGTAGAAAACTTACATATAAATTACGGCTTTATTGAAGCCGTCAAGGGCATTGACTTTACAGTCAATGATGGTGAGATAGTTGCACTTATTGGAGCCAATGGTGCAGGTAAGACAACTACTATGCATGCACTAAGTGGCTTAATTAAAGCTAAGAGCGGTTCTATTATTCTAGATGGTAAAGACATTACAAAAGTTCCTGCTAATAAGATAGTATCGCTTGGTTTAATACAGGTACCAGAAGGAAGACATGTCTTTGCTTCTCAAACAGTATTAGAGAATCTAACATTGGGTGCTTATTTATGTAAAGATAAGAAATTAATAGAAGCTAATTTAAATCATGTCTTTGAATTATTCCCTCGTTTAAAAGAAAGACAAAAACAATTAGCTGGTACTTTATCAGGTGGTGAACAACAGATGTTGGCAATGGGTAGGGCACTTATGTCTAATCCTAAGGTACTTTTGTTGGATGAACCATCTATGGGTTTATCACCTTTACTTGTAAAGGAAATTTTTGCGATAATAAAGGAAATAAATGAGAATGGTACTACTGTTTTCGTTGTCGAACAAAATGCCAAGATGGCTCTTGAAATAGCTCATAGAGCCTATGTAATGGAAACAGGTAAGATTGTCTTAAGTGGTACCGGCAAGGAACTATTAGCTTCTGATGCCGTTTCTAAAGCTTATTTAGGAGGATAATTATGTACGTTAAAGATTGGATGACTAAAAATGTTGTTACTTTAAATCCCTTTGATTCAATTACTGATGCCTTTGATGTAATGAAGAAGGGTAATTTCCATCGTGTTCCTATTTGTAGTAATGGTAAATTAGTGGGACTTATTACAGGATCGACATTGGCTGACTTTGCCCCATCTAAGGCAACTACTTTGTCTGTCTATGAAATTAATTCATTATTAAATAAGACTTCGTGTAAAGATATTATGATTACAAATGTTCATACTATTGGCCCTAATGCCTTACTTGAAGAAGCTGCTGAAAAGATGAATGAACATAATATCACTTGTCTTCCAGTAGTTGAAGATAATGGACAGATTGTTGGTATTATTACGCAAAAAGTTATTTTTGGTGCTTTCATTGATTTAATGGGTTATTATGCCAAGGGCAGTAGAGTAGTAATTGATATTGATAAGGATGAACCAGGTATCTTACAAAAACTAGGTACTGTTACAGCTGAACATAATATCAATATTACACACTTTATAGTGACAAGATATAGTGGTCTTCAGATTGTTATTAGAACCGATGAAACTGATGATATGAAAGTTACTAATATTTTAACTTCAAATGGTTTTATTGTTAGTGATCATCGTACTAATAAGAATTGATTTTTATAAGCTTTATAGCTATAATTTTAAAGACTAAGAAAAGAAGGAAGTAATTTTTCTTGAGACATATAGAGATATTCTGGAAGGTGAAAAGAATACGTTAGGAAAGATGAAAAGTAGTCTTGGAGTTTATTATCCGAAATAGTAGTAAGATGATACGTCACTCGCGTTAAGAGTTTAAGTTAAAAAGTAAGGTGGTACCGTGCAATTGCACCCTTGTATCACCTTTTTTATTTTTTGAAGGGAGAATTATGTTAGAGACAAAATACGACGCAAAACAAGTTGAACAAGGCAAGTATGCAAAATGGCTAAAAGAAGGTTACTTCAAAGCAGGTGATCTTTCAAAGAAACCATACTGTATTGTTATCCCACCACCAAACGTAACTGGTAAGTTACACATTGGTCATACTTTAGATAATGCCTTACAAGATTCAATCATTCTATACAAGAGAATGAGAGGCTATGACTGCTTGTGGCTACCAGGCATGGACCATGCAGGTATCGCAACTCAAGCTAAAGTTGATGCAAGACTTAAGGAATTAGGTATTTCTAGATATGATCTAGGTAGAGAAGGCTTCTTAAAGAAAGCTTGGGAATGGAAAGATGAATATGCAGGTTTCATCAAGGAACAATGGGCAAAGACTGGACTAAGTGTAGACTATTCAAAGGAAAGATTTACACTTGATGAAGGCTTATCTAAGGCTGTAATTAAGGTTTTTGTAGACTACTATAAGGATGGCTTAATTTATCAAGGCAAAAGAGTAATTAACTGGGACCCTGTTGCTAAGACTGCCTTAAGTAATATTGAAGTAGTACACAAGGATGTTAAAGGCAAGATGTATTACTTTAGATATCATCTTGTAGATAGTGATGAGACTTTTGATGTTGCCACAACTAGACCTGAAACCATGTTTGGTGATGTTTGTGTTGTAGTTAATCCAAAGGATGAAAAATTATGTCATTTGATTGGTAAGAAGTGTATCAATCCAGCTAATGGTGATATCCTTCCTATCATTGGTGATGAATATATTGAAATTGGCTTTGGTACTGGTGCTATGAAGTGTACTCCAGCTCATGACCCTAATGACTATCAAATCGCATTAAGACATAATCTAGAGATGCCTGTTTGTATGAATGAAGATGCTACTATGAATTCGTTGTGTGGCGAGTTTGAGGGCATGGATAGATATGAATGTAGAGATTTAACAGTAAAAAGAATTGAAGAACAAGGTCAACTTGTTAAGATTGAAGAAATTGAACATTCTGTTGGTTTCTCTGAGCGTACTGATACAATGGTTGAGCCTTATCTTTCTAAGCAATGGTTCGTTAAGATGAAGCCTTTAGCTGATGATGTTTTAAAACATCAAGAAAATGAAGATACTAAGATTAATTTCTATCCTAAGCGTTTTGAAAAGACATTTACTGGTTGGCTAGAGGATATCGAAGACTGGTGCATTTCAAGACAATTATGGTGGGGACATAGAATTCCAGTTTATTATCATAAAGATACAGGTGAAATTTATTGTGAATATGATCCACCAAAAGATATTGAAAACTATGTACAAGATGAAGATGTATTGGATACATGGTTCTCAAGTGCTCTATGGCCTTTCTCAACACTAGGTTGGCCAGAAAAGACTGATTTACTTGAGCGTTATTTCCCAACTGATTGTTTAGTAACAGGTTATGATATTATTTTCTTCTGGGTAGCTAGAATGGCTGTTGCGTCTCGTTACTTCATGCATGATAGACCATTTAAGGATTGTTTGATTCATGGTCTTGTAAGAGATGATAAGGGTCGTAAGATGTCTAAGTCGCTTGGTAATGGTATTGACCCAATTGATGTCATCAATAAGTATGGTTATGATTCGTTAAGACTATTCTTAACTTGCAACTCAACACCAGGCTATGATATTAACTTCTCGGTTGAAAAGATTGAAGCTTCTTGGAACTTTATTAATAAGCTATGGAATGCGACAAGATTCGTACTTATGAATATCGATGAAGACTATAAGTATTCAAAACCAGTACTTACAAATGATACTGATAACTGGATTATTTATAAGTTAAATAACATCATTGATAAGACAACAATGAACATCGACCGTTATGAGATGGCTATTGCAGGAAATGAACTTGAATCATTTATTTGGGATGACTTCTGTGCTTCTTATATCGAATTCAGCAAGGCAGCTTTAAATAGTGATGATAAGGATTTAAAACATAAGACATTAGATACACTAGTATATGTATTAGATGCGATTGTTAGATTACTTCATCCATTTGTACCATTTGTTACTGAGGAACTTTACCAAGCAATTCATGGTGAGGATGTATCAATTTGTACAGCTTTGTGGCCTGAAAAGATGGATTGTGATGAAAATAGTGCAAAACATGTTGATGTTTTACTTGAAATCATTAAGGCTAGTAGAGAACTTAGAACTGAGAATAATGTTAAGCCTTCTAAGGAATTAGAATTACAAGTTGAGGGTTTTGACTTAAGTGATTCAGATAAGTCAATTCTACTTAGAATGACAAAACTTGTAGTTGTTGATTCTATTGATGATGAAACAATTGTAAGACCTATTTCTACTGGCAAGATTTCTTTCAAGATGTCTGAAGTAGTCAATAAGCAAGAAGAGCTTGAAAAGATTGCGAAGGAACTTTCAAGACTTGAGGGCGAAATCAAGAGATCTACAAATATTCTTTCTAATGAAAAGTTCTTAGCTAAGGCTCCAGAAGCTAAGGTTAATGAAGAAAAGGATAAACTTGCAAAGTATCAAGAGTCTTATAAGATTTTATTGGAAAAGAAGGAAGAATTGTCTAAATAATTACTGTATGGGGCTGTTACGAAATGACTAATTTCTAACAGCCCTTTCTTTTGTTTAAAATAGGATCAAAAACATAAAAAGCGCTC
>CAKUQM010000049.1 GCA_934675465.1 uncultured Erysipelotrichaceae bacterium
ACAGGTCAAACATTTATTGATGCCCAAAATAAATATGGCATTAATGCTTTATTGTTGTTCGCAATGGCTGCTCATGAATCAGGTAATGGTACTAGTGGTTATGCAACGAAACGTAATAATTTGTTTGGTTGGAATGCAGTTGATGCTGATCCAAATCAAGCTACAAGCTTTAGCAGCGTAGCAGTGTGCGTAAACCAACAGGCTGGTGTTAATCTAAGAGGTTTTGTGGATGTTACTGATGGAAGATTCTTCTCGTCTTCGCTTGGAAACAAAGGCTCTGGTTTAAATGTAAAGTATGCTAGTGATCCATATTGGGGTATGGAAATAGCTTCTATTGCTTACCAAATTGATAAGTTATCTAAGAATAAGAACGGTACTTTGAGTGATTATAATTATTATTCTTTGTCTTTGATTAATAAGTTTGATATTCCTGTTAAACAAGAACCAAGTGATGGTTCTAAGACTCTATATACAACACAATATGGTCCACATTATCAAGAAGGTTTTATTGTGATTGATTTAGGAACTCAAGGTTCTTATACAAAGGTTCAATCAACTAATCCAATTGATGAAAATGGTAATATTAAGACTCATAGAACTCCGATTACTACTGGCAATTTGAATCCTATTTCTTATGGTGAATATGATTTCGATAGAAGTGTTGCTTATATTAATAGCGAATATTTAACTGTTATTAATAAGAAGAATGATGTCATTGTTGATGTTCCTGATAAGGAATTGAGTTTTATGCAAAAGATTAATAGTCTAAATGTCGAAAATAATGTTATTCACATTGATGGTTTAGCTTTTATAAAGGGTATGAGTGCCTCGAATTTGGATAAGATATCTATTTATATAAACACTATTGATAATTTATCTAAAGAAGTGATAAAAACCTATAAAACAACAGTATCTGAATTTGATGGTATTTCGTTTGGTGATACACATACTTATAAATATATAGCTTATAGTATTGATATGCCATTAAGTGACTTTGATGAAGGCTCTTATTCCTTAAAGGTCTCTGTTAATAATGATGGATATGAATATGCTGGTGAATTGAGTTCAACAAAATTTGAATTTGCTAATATCAATGTGTCATACAATGAAATGAATTATAGAATCAAGATTAATACTTATTATAATTATCGTGTTGAAATTGAAACTGAGAGTATTCCTGAAATTATTGATTATTCGAAGATTTTAAAGCCTAATAATTCTATAAGAAATTCTTTATTTTCATTCGATTTGATTGAGATTGATGATGAATTAAACTTCAATGTTGATGGACGTTCAATGATTTATTATACAAATTATGATAATTTGGATAATCTAGAAACAACTTTATATCTTGTTGATAGTGCTAACAAATATTATGAGATTAAATGTGAAAACTATAAATCAGATTTTAATTATAAAGAAGCATTACAATCTTCTTATAATTTAGATTATATTTCCTTTAAAGGTACTGGCAATATCAATGATATTGAAAAAGGAATGTATTCGATTATCTTGAAAGTTCGTAATGGTGAATATGTTGATTATATAGATTTAACTACCGCGAAAAATATGGATAATACAATCACAAAAGATGGTACATCTTATCGAATATTCAAGAGCAATTTAAAAAATAGATTAATGTTGGAGGTTAAATAATGAAAGATTTTTTTAGCAGTAAATTAAATATCTTTTTGAGTGTGTTACTATTGGCTATTATTAGCGTTTGCGTATGGTTTGCGTTTACACTATTTGGCAACCCTTTTGATAAGAGCATTGTTGCGGTTAATTTTAGTGGCATGAATAAGACTGAGGTTGAAAAGTGGATTGATGATAACAAACTTGATAAGAGTAAATATAGTTATTCTTTCCAATATGATGAAGTCATTGAACAAAACTATGTAGTTTATCAATCTGTCAAAGAAGGTGAAAAGATTAATGATTCTTTAACTATTGTTTATTCAAACGGCAAGGATCCAAGTGGTGCTAAGGATGTGGCTTCTGAAATTAAAAATATGTCAGCTGATGAGGCTAGAAAATGGTTTTTAGTCAATGAATATGCAAATGTTTCTTTCTTATATGAAATAAGCGATGTTCAAGAATTTGGTAAATTAATTAGTGTTAATCCAAGTAATGCGACTAAGAGCGATAATATAACAGTAACATATTCTCTAGGCAAATCAATCGAAGATATTGTTACTACGGTTCCTAATTTTTCTACTTATACTGAATTAGAAATTAGAGAATGGGCGAAACAATATGCGATTGATTTGAGTATTAAATTCGAGGAACATGATATTGCGAAGGAAGGTGAATTTATTTCACAATCTATCCCTGCTAACAAGGAGATTAAGGGCGGTCAATCTTTAATTGTTACTTTATCTAGTGGTAAGGGTGATGGTAATTCTAAGACTATTCCTGATTCTTATTTAGGTTTAAGTGAAAGCGATTTTATTTCTAAGCTAAAGGCTTTAGGCTTTACAAATTTGTCTAAATCAAATACTACTTATTATGCTGAGGGCATCGAAAAGGGCAACATTTACTCTTATGATGATGGCACTTTTAGTACAAGTAGAACAATTAATTATGCTTTATCTGAAGGTAAATATACTTTTGATGCAAAGGAATTTAACGATAAGACAAAGACTGATGCTGAGAAGGTGGCTGCTAATTTAAAGAATAGGAATGCAAGAATCGACAGTAAACTAATCACTATTGAATTTGTTGCTGGTGATAAGAATGATGATAAGGCTGGCAAAACATATGATTGTGCAGCTAATAAGAATGCAATTTCTTGTAAGGTTTATTCAAGTGATAATAGTGCTAAAGCTTTAATTCCTACTAATAATCAGTATTTAGGCAAGGACCCACAAACTTATATTGATGCTTGTAAGAAATTAGGTTTTACTAATTTTAAGAAATTAGATACTACTTATTTTTCTACTACGCTAAAGAAAGATACTTTGTATTCTTATGATGATGGTGAATTGTCTTTAGGCAAGACACTTGAATATGCTTTATCTGCTGGTCCTTATTCATTCAATGCGAATGACTTTAATGGTCTAACAAAGGATGAGGCCAGTAAGAAAGCTTCTGATTTAAAGGCTCGTAATGCGAGAATTAATGGTGATTTGATTACTATTAGTTTTACAAAAGGAACAAGCAGTTCTGTAGGAACTGGCAAGGTTTTTGATTGTACTGCTAATAAGAATAATATTTCTTGTAAGGTAAATGGCGAATCTTCTTCTACAGGCAAGACAGCTACTATTCCAGGTACTTATTTAAAATTAACTGAAGCAGACTTCTTAAGCAAGTTAAAAGCTTTGGGTTTCAATAATGTTTCTAAGCTTGAACCTTCTAAATTCTCTGAAACAATCAATGAAGGCTGCATATGGGAGTATGAAGATGGAACTTTTGATACTAGCAAGACAATCACTTATCGTTTGTCTGCTGGCAAATATTCGTTTAATGCGAGCGAATTTAATGGAATCAGCAAGGAGGATGCTACTAATAAAGCTAATGCCTATAAGAATAGAAACGCTGCACAAGGAAGATTAAGTATCAGTTTTACAAATGGAGAAGCTAATTCTTCTAGTGCTGGTAAGACGTATGGATGTTCATATTCTTCTTCTACTATTTCTTGTAAGGTTTATACAAGTGGCGGTTCAACAAATACTCAGGTGAGTGTTTCAAATTATACGGGTAAAAGTTTAAATGATTTTAAGACTTGGTGTTCTAATAATGGATTAACACCTAGTGTTAGCGAACAATATTCTGATAATGTAGTGAGTGGAAATATTATTTCTCAAAATCCTGCATCTGGAAGTATTGATAAGGGAAGCACTGTTAGTGTTGTTGTTTCTAAAGGATCTAAGCCTGTTGAGACTAAAACTTTATTAGATATTGATGAGTTAAATAATTTCTATTTAATTGGTCCTAATAGTTCTAATTCTTTTGATGATTCAAAAGCTAAGATTTCTAACTATTTGAGCGGGGCTGGTTTTACTAATTATTCTTTTGTAGAGTCTGTTGGCGATCCTCCTTTTTTGATGAGTAAAATCACTGTTAATGGCAACGAACATCTTAAGAAAGGCAACTATGCTTCAAACAGTGCTATTGTTGTATATATTAATAAAGATAGTAAGTAATTATGAATCGTATTAAGTATTATTTTGGGCGTCTATTTGAAATAGATTGGAAGAATATGTTTGGGGTTGTAGGTAAGATATCTAAAAGATGCCATAAGCCTTATATCCTTATTCTATTTGATACAATTTGGTGTTCTATTAAGTATGGTGCTGGCTATATGGATTATTTCCAGTTCTTCTTTGAGAATTTAAATTCTAAACAAAGGGCAACTTATATTAATCGCACGGTAAATAATAAATATCATCGTTTATTGAATAATCGTGATTATTTCCATTTGTTTCAAAATAAACATGAATTTTTAAATACATATAAGGAATTTATTAAAAGAGATTTCTTATTGTTGGATGAATGCACTTATGATGAATTCTTATATTTTGTGAAGAAACATCCTGTATTTATCGCGAAGCCTGATGATGGCTTATGTGGTATTGGCGTTGAACTTGTTGATACTAATGGATGTGACTTAAAGGATCTATATGATAAATTGCTTACTAATAAACAAAACTTATTAGAAGAGAGAATAGTTCAAAACGCCGAAATGAATAAACTTTATCCTGAGGCTATTAATACTTTAAGAGTTGTTACTATTAATCGTTTTGGTAAGGTTAGTGTTCCTTTTGTAGCTTTGAGAATTGGGACAGGTGGTAGACATGTGGATAATTTCCATGCGGGTGGTTGTTTCTCTGTTGTAGACAGTGATGGAGTGGTTAGAAAACCTGCTTTGGATAAAGAAAACAGAATCTATGATGTTCATCCAGATACCGGTACTTCTATTATTGGATTTAAGGTTCCAATGTATGATGAAGTAATTGAACAATGTAAGAAAATGGCTTTGGTTACACCTGAAATCGGTTATACAGGTTGGGATATGGCAATAGGTGAAAAGGGTATTGATGTAGTAGAGGCTAATCAATTACCTGGATATGACATTTATCAGTCTTATCCTCATTTGAATGCTGACTTGTGTGGATTGAAGCCACGTTTCGACGAAGCTATATTTAATAAATAATTGTTACTAGTAAATCCTTCTTTGGTATAATTTATACAGATACTTTAGGAGGATTTTTTTAATATGGGAAAAGTATTCCAATCAATGGATGGAAATACAGCTACTGCCCATTGCGCGTATGCGTTTACTGAAGTAGCTTGTATTTATCCAATTACACCTTCTTCTCCAATGGCTGAAGTAATCGATACATGGTCAACAGAAGGTCGTAAGAACATTTTTGATTCTACTGTTAAGGTTGTAGAGATGCAATCTGAAGGTGGTGCTGCAGGTGCTTTACACGGTGCTTTACAAGGTGGTACTTTAGGTGCTACATTTACTGCTTCACAAGGTTTCTTGTTGATGATTCCTAATATGTATAAGTTAGCAGGTGAATTATTACCAGCTGTTATTCATACTAGTGCTAGATCTTTAGCAGGCCGTGCTTTGTCTATTTTTGGTGATCACCAAGATATCTACTCTGCAAGACAAACAGGCATGTGCATGCTTGCTTCTCATTCTGTTCAAGAATGTATGGATCTTGCTGGTGTAGCTCACTTGGCTGCTATTAAGGGTTCACTTCCTTTCATTCATTTCTTTGATGGCTTTAGAACTTCTCATGAAATTCAAAAGGTTGAAGTAATGGATCAAGAATTCTTAAAATCACTTGTTGATATGGATGCGGTTGCTAAGTTTAAAGCTAACGCTTTAAACCCTCATACAAATCCAGTAACAAGAGGTGGTGCTGAGAATGATGATATTTACTTCCCAGCTAGAGAAGCTGCTAATGGTTATTATGAAGCTATTCCTGATATCGTTAACGATTATATGCAAAAGATTTCTGAGCATACAGGAAGAACTTATGCTCCATTTACTTACTACGGTGCACCTGATGCTGATAGAATTATCATCGCTATGGGTTCTGTTACTGAAACAATCAAGGAAACTATCGATGCTTTAAGAACCAAGGGTGAAAAAGTTGGTTTAATTAAGGTTCATCTTTATAGACCATTCTCTGTTAAATATCTTGAAAAGGTATTACCAGCTAGCGTTAAGAAGATTGCTGTTCTTGATAGAACAATCGAAGCTGGTGCTAGAGAACCTCTATTCTTAGATGTTTGTGATGCTTTAAGAGAACACAAAGATTTAACAATCATTGGTGGTAGATATGGTTTATCAAGTAGAGATACTGCTCCAAACCAAATCAAGGCTGTTTATGACGAATTAGCTCATGATAATCCAAGAGAAGAATTCACAATTGGTATTGAAGATGATGTTACTCATTTATCACTTCCAGTTGATCCTAACTTTCATGTAGATGCAGATTATACATCTTGTCTATTCTTTGGTTTAGGTAGTGATGGTACTGTTGGTGCTAACAAGTCATCTATCAAGATTATTGGTGATAATACTGACCAATATGCACAAGCATATTTCCAATATGACTCTAAGAAGGCTGGTGGTGTTACTAGATCTCACTTAAGATTTGGTCCTTCTCCTATTAGATCTACATATTATATTAGTAATGCCGACTTTATTTCTTGTTCATTAGATTCATACTGCTTCAAGTATGATATGACTAAGCAATTAAAGGATGGTGGTACTTTCTTGCTTAATACTTCTTTCCCTAAGGAAGAAATTGCTAAGCACTTACCAAATAGAATGCTTGCAGGTTTAGCTAAGAAACATGCTAAGTTCTATATCATTGATGCTACAAAGATTTGTGCTGAAATTGGTATGGGTAGAAGAACAAATACTACTCTTCAATCTGCATTCTTCGCATTGAATGAACAAATCATGCCATATGATAAGGCTCTAGAACTTATGAAATATATGGCTAAGAAGTCTTACTCTAAGAAGGGTGATGATGTAGTTGAAATGAACTACAGAGCAATCGATGCTGGTAAGGCAGGTCTTGTTGAAGTTGCTGTTGATCCAGCTTGGGCTGAATTAACATATGATGCTAATAAGGCTAATACAGGTGATGCTTACTTTGATAATCATGTATCTGTAATTAACGCATTAGATGGTTATGATCTACCAGTTTCTAATTTCTTGAAGTATGGATTACCTGATGGTTCATTACAATCAAATGTTGCATTCAAGGAAAAGAGAACTATCGCAGTTAATGTTCCTAAGTGGAACAGCGAAAACTGTATCCAATGTGGTTTCTGTGCATTTGTATGTCCACATGCTACTATTAGACCAGTTCTATTAACTGATGAAGAAATCAAGAATGCACCAAAAGAATTTGATACTATTCCTGCTATGGGTAAGGGTGTTGAAAACCTTAAGTTCAGAATTCAAGTTTCACCTGCTAACTGTGTAGGCTGTGGTTTGTGTGCTGAAGAATGTCCAGGTAAGGGTGGTAAGAAGGCTCTTGAAATGGTTGATGTTAATGAAGAACTTGAAAACGAAGTTCTTGCAGACTACATGTTCAAGGATCTAGAACCTAAGACAACTTATTATCCAACTAATACAATTAAGGGTTCTCAATTCTTAAAGCCTTACTTTGAAGTATCTGGTGCTTGTCCTGGATGTGGTGAAGCTCCTTACTATAAGTTAGTTTCTCAATTATTCGGACGTGATATGCTAGTTGCGAATGCTACTGGTTGTTCAATGATTTACTGTTCAAGTGCTCCATCTACTCCATTTGTTAAGGATAACAATGGTGAAGGTGTCGCTTGGGCTAACTCATTATTTGAAGATAATGCTGAATATGGCTACGGTATGGCTATTGCTCAAAACTACAAGGAAGCTAAGATTTTAAGCATCATGGAAGCTAACTTAGATTCTGATTGCGGAGAAAGCTTCAAGAAATATATTGCTGCTGGCAACAACAGAGATGCTCAAAGAGCATGTGTTGATGAAGTAGTTGCTGCTGTTAAGGCTAGCTCAAATCCTGCAGTTAAGGAATTATTAGAATTCGAAAGAGATCTAGTATCTAAGTCTGTATGGATCGTTGGTGGTGATGGCTGGGCATATGATATCGGTTACGGAGGCCTAGACCATGTACTTGCTAATAACGTTAATGTTAACGTATTAGTTCTAGATACAGAAGTTTACTCTAATACTGGTGGTCAATCTTCTAAGTCATCTCAAGCTGCTTCTATTGCTAAGTTTGCTGCTGGTGGTAAGGCTACAGCTAAGAAAGACTTAGGCCAAATCGCTATGGCTTATGGCCATGTATATGTCGCTTCAGTATCTATGGGTGCTAACAGAATGCAATTATTAAAGGCTCTTGAAGAAGCTGAAAGCTATGATGGACCATCTCTAATCATTGCTTACTGTCCATGTGCTGAACAAGGTATCAGATCTGGTCTTGCTTCTCAACAAAAGGTTGAAGCTAATGCTGTTAAGTGTGGTTACACTACTCTATACAGATTCGATCCACGTAAGGAACAACCTCTAACAATCGATTCTAAGGAACCAAATTGGGATGAATTTGAAGCATTCTTAATGAATGAAAACAGATACAACCAATTACCTAAGATCAGAGGTCAAGAGGCTGCTGAAGCTGCATTTGCTAAGACAAAGAGTGATGCTCAAAAGCGTTATAAGAGACTAGTTGCTCTATCTAAAGACTGCTAATCAATCAAATTAAAGGAGTTCATTTGAACTCCTTTTCTTTACATACAATTCATCGTATAACCATTCAAGTTTTTTATTCTCATAAGCAATTATAGAAACAATATCTTTAACAAGTGTTTTATCTACCACTTCAGATTTATTGAGATATCCTTCTTTTGGCAAAGTTATTATATTACTGAATTCTTCATCTTCATCATAGTATTCAACACCGTAGTTAGTTCCTTTTGAAGAAAACAAGTATATATAATTATTAAAACCACAATAGAATTTTTGACCTACATTAAATCTAAAATAATGATTTTTAAAAGTAGATTCTTTCTTATTATTGTTTCTAGTTTTTATTTCCGTTGAGTATTTCTTCTCTGAAACAATGTGATATGCATTATTTAAGAAAGTTTCAATATGTTTGTTACACAAACGATATCTATTACGATTTAACTTTATTTCACCATTTTTATCTTCAAGTAGTTTATAAATTATTGCCTTATTATTCTTTGAATCAAATTCATGAATATAAAACAAATTATGGTCATCCTTAATGATGTTTCCTTCTTGGAAAAAATGAGCACAATCTATTAGAAGCTGTCCTTTAGTTTTTAATCTAGAATTTATTTTATTCAAATGATTCGTCTTAAGACTATCTACTATATAAAGAATTTCATCCTTATCTATTTCGTAGCAATTATTTAGATTAAAGTAAGTATCTTTTGTAAAGTTGTAATTATCTTTATTTAACAAGTAATAATGATTAAAATTATTTTTCTTACTTGTACCTGAATATGCATAAATACTATTGCCTTTTTTCTTTGCAACTATAAAAGGACGAATACGATGACTTTCTTCTATTTTTTCTAGATTATCGCATCTTGTAATTCCAAACACTATATCACCAGGTCTAATTTGTTCAAATAATTTATCATGATCAATATCTTTTAATTGTGGAACTAAGTCAGTTAATGATAGTTCTTTCTTCTTAAATAAATTTTTAAGATAATTTAAAATTGTTTTTAATAATTTCATTTACGCACTCCTTTTCTAACCATCTTAATTGTAAGAAAAAGGGTGTACATAAATCATCTGATTAGCACCTTTTAACAGGTAACACCTATTTCAAATAGATTTCTTAATTGGACATCTTGTTTAAACG
>CAKUQM010000050.1 GCA_934675465.1 uncultured Erysipelotrichaceae bacterium
CATTCACTAATATTATATCGTGTATCAACACAATTCATCTAACTACCTAAGAGGAAGGGGATTTATTGTGATAGTTTTGTTAAAAACACGTATTTAAACGGGCGCTCTAAATTAATGTGTGGGTGTGGGTGGACTATAAGATTATGTGTGGGTAAAAAAGCCCACTTTTTTCATGGTGTGTGGGTGACTGTAAATTAATTCGTGGGTGGTTTTCTCAATAAAATAAAAACCTTCTATACAATGTTTAACTGGTAGGAAAAACAAATACAGAAGGATGAGCTTACGAGCTCTAATAAAAATTTTATCACTTATAAAGAAAAGAAATGTTACCTCATTCTTAAGGCCTTATGCAGATCATAAATTGTCTAACGCTTTAACCGAACACATCAACGGTACTATTGGTACTTACTTAAGTGTATCTAGAGGCATCACTAACTTTGAAAGATTTAGAAAAAGAGTTTTATTCTCTTTGAACCCTAAGATAAACTATTCTTTAACCAGTCATCTTAAGAGTGATTCATATAAAAAAATAAACCAAGAGGACCATATAACAAGGTTAAAGAATAATACCAAATACTAAATAAAGATATAATTAAATATTTCCTACCAAAACATTTGAAAAGCCACCTCTATTTACATAGAAGTGGCTCATTTTTTAGATATGTACACCAACACGATAGTTTATAGCTATAGTTTTAAAAACAACAAGCTAGTTTAGTGTACCTTTAAACGTGTTCTTCAAAACGATAGCCAACTCCTCTTATAGTGGTGATATATTTGCCGTATTCACCAATATCTTTTCTAAGAAGCTTCATATGAGTATCCAAAGTACGGTCATCACTATCATACTCGTAACCCCAAATCGTATTAATAATACTTTCTCTTGTTAAGGCCTTACCCTTATTTTTTAGAAGTAATAATAAAAGTTCATATTCCTTATTAGGTAATTCAATTCTCTTACCGTCAATAGTTACACTATGAGCATTTAAGTCCATAAACAAACCATCAACACTAATTACCTCACTGTCTTTACTATACCTTCTTAGAATCACTTTAATTCTAAACATCAACTCTTTTGGTGAAAATGGCTTGGTAACATAATCTTCTCCTCCAGTATCAAAGCCATAAAGTCTATCACTTTCTTCACCTAAAGCAGTTAAAAAAATACAGTGGACATCTTTAACTTCTTTCATCTTCTTCAAAGTCTCAAAACCATCCATATTAGGCATCATTACGTCAAGGATAACCACATCATAGTCTTCTTTCTTAAAAAACTCTAACGCCTCAAAGCCATCCTTGGCTAGAGTAACTTCTAGGCCCTCATGCTGAGCATATTTGCCTATCATTTCTCTAATTTTCTCTTCATCATCTGCTATAAGTATCTTTGCCATAGCTAGATTATAAAACAAATGGCTATCATTTATTAAGAAAAAATGTGTATAATTATTAAGCATTGCGGTGTAGCCAAGTGGTAAGGCGGTAGACTCTGAATCTATTATTTCATTGGTTCGATCCCAATCACCGCAGCCATTAAAATATTAAAGGAGCGAAACAATTCACTCCTTTTATTTTATCCTTTAATTTTTAACAAGATAACCACAATCACAACAATAACTGCAATTAGTAATGCACCAACAACATATAAGGCAATCTTCTCGCCCTTAGATAACTCCTCCTCATCAGATTCGAGCCCAAGATTCGAGCCCTCAGATTCGAGCCCAGATTCGAGCCCAGATTCGAGCCCATTTTTAACTCTTCTAGGCTTATTTCTAACAGGTCTTTTAACCTCAATATCTTCACTTCTTCTTACAGGTCTTTTGATTTCAGCAACCTCTTGTTCTTCCTCTAAAGCCTTAGTTTGAACTCTTACAGGCTCTTCTTCCCTAACAGGCTCAGGCTTAGGAGCAGGAGCAGGCTTTTTCTTAGCGGCAGTCATATATTGAAGACGGCCTCTAATATTTACCAATATTTCCTTAACAACAACCGCAACCTTAGCTTGTTCAACCGCCTTATCAAGCGCAACATCACTAATAATCTTCTTTAAACTATTGCCTTCTAATAATTTATTGAAATTAGAAGTAATCGCATTTAAATCCTTCTTCTCTAAATGAGAACCCTCTTGTCTTGTAAAATCAGTTGGAATCAAAGTGTCAAAAACAAGTACACAAGTCTTCTCAACAACATCTTCCTCAACCCCTGCAGCATGTGCAATTCTTGTAACATCATCACTATTTACAAGATATTTTAGTAATATATTTAAATTATCCATATCAAAAACCTCACAAATCTATATTAATACATTTTCACTAATTTTTATATAATGAATGTTATGAATAAGTTTCGTTATACTCTAGATAATAAGCGTTATCACACATTTAATTATTACTTAAAAAACAAATATCATCAAAAAGTTGCCAAGGTCATCATTGATGGTCATTTCACTTGTCCTAATCGTGACGGAAGTAAAGGATATGGTGGTTGTATCTATTGTTCAGCACTAGGAAGTGGTGATGCTAACTACAACATCAAAGAAGATGTGCTAACTCAGTATATTCACAACAAAGAAACTATGGACAACAAGTGGCCTAACGCTTACTACATTCCCTATTTCCAATCTTTTTCTAATACCTATGGTCCTTTAAAGAAAGTACAAGACATGATTGAACCTTTCTTAAATATGGAAGATGTAGTTGAAATCGCTATTGCCACAAGATGTGATTGCTTAAGTGATGAAATGATAGCTTATCTAAATGAAATATCTTATATTAAGCCCCTATGGATTGAACTAGGGCTACAAACCAGCAACAATAAGACAGGTGAATTAATCAATCGTTGTTACACATTTGAAGAATTCAAAGACACAACAAACAGATTATCTAAGTGTCCTAACATTAAAACCTGTGTTCACGTCATTAATGGTCTACCTTATGAAACTAAGGAAGATATGATCAAGACTATCAAAGACATCAATCATTTACCATTTAATGCGATTAAAATTCATATGTTGCAGGTATTAAAAAATACACAATTATTAAAGTTATATGAAAAGGAGCCTTTCTATATCCTAGAAAGAGAAGAATATATCGATATCGTAGTTAGACAACTAGAATTATTAAAACCTGAAATTATAATTGAAAGATTAACTGGCGATCCAATCAGGAATGAATTAGTTACACCTAATTGGGTTTTAAACAAGACAACTATCTTAAATGATATTGATAAGTTGATGGCTAAAGAAGACACTTATCAAGGAAAATTTTATGAATAATAATACTTTTGTACACAAATATATTAAAGGTCTAATTAACAAGAATGATGAAGTAGCTGATATGACCATGGGTAATGGCTTTGATACTCTATTTTTAGCTAATATATCTAAATTTGTTTATAGTTTTGATATCAATAAGCAAGCCTTAGAAAACACTTATGAAAAAGTAAAAGATAAAGATAATGTGAAACTTATCTTAGATAATCACAACAACATAGATAAATACTTAGGCCATAAAGTTAAACTATTCTTATTTAATCTAGGCTATCTTCCAAATAGCGATCAAACAACTATCACTAATAAAGATGATACCCTAGTGGCTTTTAAGAAAGCTTATGACCTTTTAGAACATAATGGTTATATCATCATCACCTTCTATCTAGGACATAAGGGTGGTAAGGACGAATATTATCTATTAGACAACTATTTCAAAGACAACAACATTAACATCATAGACAAATATAGAAACTTTAGACACGCAGATGAACCGATAACTTACATAATGAAAAAGTCCACTTAAGGACTTTTTCATATTTTTTGTTAGGGGACATTTATTAAGTATCTTTATTATAGGGGAAGTGGATACTTTATTATATGTAAGGATCTTTTCCTTACACCTATATACTAAACAAATACTATCAACAAAATATGTTTCAATTATGTTAAATTATGTGTTTGCATTCTATAAGAAAAAGTCCACTTAAGGACTTCATCTTTTCTTTTAAAAATTAGGGGATAATTATGATTTGTAGGTCTTTTACTTCCTACACCTATATACTAAACAAAGACTATCTAATTAATTTGTTTAAAAATTGTTAAAATATGTGAAATGTAAATTGTTATAATTCTTTTATGAACAAAAAGACAAAAAGAATTACTTTAATCATATTATCTATATTAATCTTAGTAGGATTAACTATCTACAACATCACCTATGTAAACCCTTATGACTTTACCGTTAGAAAAGAAACCATCAAATCATCTAAGATTGACGATAATACTAACGGTTTAATAATCGCATATTTCTCTGATATTCACTATGGCACTTTCATCAAAGAAAAACACCTAGAAACAATCGAAGAAAAAATCAACAAGTTTGATCCTGACATCATAATCTTTGGAGGTGACTTATTTGACAGTGCCCTAAACGGCAATGACCAATCTAAATTAAGTGACTTTCTAAGATCACTTGAAGCTAAATATGGTAAATACGCAATACTTGGTGATAAGGACAATGAATATATCGAACAAGTAAAAAGTATTCTAACAGACACCGACTTTAGAATCTTAGACAATCAAAACGAAAAGATTTATGTAAATGGCTCTTATATCAATCTAGTTGGTTTAAATACTAACGCTGATGTTACAAGTGCATATGATGGTGTTAACCCTAGTAATTTCACTTTTGCGATAAGTCATTATCCAGACAATCTAGATAAAGTAGACTTCACCAAAACTGATTATATGTTGGCAGGACATTCATTAAATGGCCAAGTATATATTCCATTATTCAATTTATTCTATCGTCCAAAGGGCGCTGAAAACTATTATCATAAGAAATATACGGTAAACGATACAAGACTTGATATTACAAGCGGTATTGGCATGATAGAAAACAGCATCCGTATGTTCGCGGATGCTGAAATCGTAATCTATAAGTTAACTAAGATCTAGCTGCTATCCTCTCAATATCAGCTATTTCTTTTGGAACATCACTAGACAAAATTGTAGCTCCTGTTCCTGTAATCAATAAATCATCTTCAATTCTAATACCAATGTTTTCATCTTCAATATAAAGACCAGGCTCATTAGTAATAACATTACCTGCCACCAAAGGTGCATTACCAACATTAACATCATGAGTATCCAAACCTAAATGATGTGAAACACCATGGGAATAATATTCACTTATATCCTTAGTCAAACCATGCTTAGGAAGCTCTCTTGTATAGTAATCAACAACTAGTTTATTTAAATCCCTTAAAGTAATTCCTGGCTTAGCATTCTCTACCACAATCTTTTGAGCATTCAATACTAGTTCATAGATTTCCTTTTGGCGATCACTAAACTTGCCATTAACTGGGAAAGTTCTAGAAATATCAGCACAATAATTCTTAAAAGTCGCACCCAAATCACACAAGAACAATTCACCATCCTCCATCACTTGATTATTATCACTGTAATGAAGAACAGTAGCACGCTTACCGCTAGCACAAATTGACTTAAATGAATTCTTATTACAAACATTTTGAGCCAACACTAAGTTAAACAAACCTTCCATAGTCATCTCATTCATACCAGGTCTAATTGAAGCCATCATTTGTTTAACACCAGCATTTGTAATATTGATAGCTTGTCTAATACAAGTCAATTCATAATCATCCTTAACCATACGAGACTTTGCGAGTAATGGATAAATATCCTTAATAACCAAAGAAGGATGATTGCTTCTTAACTTATTGGCAAATTTAATCGCAACAGTTTCCTCTTGACTTGCATCATAATGCCACAAACCTTAAAATCACTATTATGACGTTGACGATTTAAGACATTAGCTAAATAGCCTTCTAATTCACTATAATCAGAAACATTAGCCACACCACTCACATCACTTGCTTCACCCTTGAGCATTCTACCGCCTACCCACTTAGCCATTAGCTCATCATAAGGCAAAATAAATAATTCTTCATTAATGTGGCCATCAATCATTGTCACAACCAAGGCCATAGTTTCCTTTTCTAGACCTGTTAAATAATAAAAATTACGATTAACATCAAAAGGATAAGCCTCATCCTCTGACTTCATAATAGGATTGCCAGAAAACAATACTAAAGCAGAATTGCCAGTAATATCCTTAACTAATCTTTCTCTTCTAACTGAAAATAAATTCATCTAAAAACACTCCTTAAAATATCTCATCATCTTTTTTATCTAAATAAGAAACCTTAACTATTTCCTCATTCTTGATTGCCTCTTCAATTAAAGACTCATAATCAAATTTTGATTCATAGAATAAGCATTCCTTCTCTTTTGGCTTAGTAACCGGATTCTTAGGATCAAAAATAGTACAACAGTCCTCATAAGGAAGAATTGAAGTCTCATAAGTGCCAATTTTCTTAGCCATCTCAATACTCTCAATCTTATCCATCATACACATAGGACGAAGAATTAGTGTATCACAAACCTTCGCGATAACCGAAATACTCTCAGGAGTCTGAGAAGCAACCTGACCAACACTCTCACCATTTGTGATTAGATTAATCTTACGTGCCTTACAAATTCTATCCGCAATACGATACATCATTCTACGCATGATTGTTATCGCATAAGACTCATTGGCATGCTTATAGATAGCCAATTGTAACTCAGTAAAAGGAATAACATGAATAATAATATCACCCTGATAAACACTTAATTGCCTTGCTAACTCGAAAACCTTTTCCTTAGCTTGAGCACTTGTATATGGTTCTGAGGCAAAATGAATACACTCAATTTTTAAACCCCTTTTCATTGTTAAATAACCAGCAACAGGAGAATCGATACCACCAGACATCATCAGCATAGCTCTACCATTGACACCTGTTGGATAACCACCAATACCCCTAATCTTTTCATCCATGATTACAGCATTTTCTTGATTAATAACCACATAAATCTTAAGATCTGGATTATGAACATCAACCTTCAAATCGCTATTTCTTAAAACATGACCAGCAACCTGTCTATTAATCTCATCGCTTCTAAGTGGAAAAGACTTATCGCTTCTCTTTGAAACCATCTTAAAAGTCTTATAATCCTTCTTCTTTGTAAGCTCTAAGGCAGTCTTTTTAATCTCCTCAATATCACGATCTACTAAAATAGCACCCGAAAAATAAGCATAACCAAATACTTGCTTAAGATCTTCCTTAATCAATTCGTAATTTTCACCATTTAGTTCAATATATAAGCCATCATGTAAAGTACGATAAGATAATCCAGGATAAGCCCTAAGCCTTTTCTTAATATTATTAGTTAAAGCCTTAGTAAAATCTTTTCTATTCTTACCTTTAGTAGATAATTCACCATATCTAACAACTATATGATCATAATTAAATGTAGTCATAACGCTTAATATCCTCCTTTAAACAATCTATTAAACAATCAATCTCTTCCTTGGTATTAGACTCACCAAAAGAAATTCTTAACGCATAATCCTCATCAACACCCAAAGCCTTCAAAGTACGATTACCTTCATTCTTACGAGAACCACAAGTAGACTTAGAAGAAACCATAATATCTCTTGCGTTCAACGCATTTAATTCTACTTCACTTTTAATCGGAGTTGAAATATTAATTAAACTTGGTAGACAGGTATCGAAAGAATTTACAGTAACACCATCAACTTCCTTAATTCTCTCCATAAAATACTTATTAAGCTCTAAGATATGCTTATTGTAAGCTTCCATGCCCTCTAAAGCCAGCCTAACAGTCTTAGCCAAAACGATATTAGTAGGCGCATTACTTGTACCGCCCCTAATACCAAATTCCTGTTGACCACCAGATATTATAGGAAGTAATTCTACATGCTTCTTCTTAATTAAAGCACCAGAACCCTTTAAACCATGAATCTTATGAGCAGAAAATGATGCCATATCAATATCTCTCATATCGATATCAACCTTAGCCAAACCTTGTGTGATATCACAATGAAAATAAGTGCCACTATTCTTCTTAACAATCTCTTTGATGGCATTAATATCATTAACAGCACCAATCTCATTATTAACAAGCATTATACTAACCAATAAAGTATCAGGCCTTAAAGCCTTCTTAACATCATCTGGCCTAATCATACCCTTTTCATCAGGATACAAATAAGTAACCTCATAACCAAAATGTTCTTCTAATTGCTTAAAAGAATTATAAACACTTGAATGCTCATAGATACTAGTAATCAAATGCTTCCTTGCATTATTAAAACATAGGCCCTTGATAGCTAAACTATTAGCCTCAGAGGCACCACTTGTAAAAATTATTTCATCCTTGCCAACATTAAAGCTATCCGCAATAAGCTTTCTAGCCTTTTCTTGCATATTATAAATAGCGACGCCATCATCATACAAAGCATCGCTATTACAATAATAATCATCTAATAAAGTCTTGTATGTCTTTAATACCTCAGGATTTAAAGAAGTAGTAGACACATTATCAAAATAAATCTTCTTCACTAAATATTCTCCAAATAATCATTATCACTAGAATTAGGGAACAACCTTTCCATACAAGAAATAGCCATAGTCAAAGCCTTAGTATATTCACCATTCAAATAAGAAAACTCCGCCTTAGAAAGATCACGCTCAACCTCTGGATAAGTAGAACGATACTTATTGCCAAAGACAATCGCATTCTCAACCATAATTGCCATACCAACAATATTATTTACATTGTTGTAGAACTTATAAATAAAATCAATCGCATCATCTAAAGTAGTATTTAACTCATCAATATCAATTGGAACCATAGCCAATTGTTCCTTAATCTTGGCAATCTTTACTCTACCACTTGCCAAATCATCATTATAAGAATCAGCAATTGTAGGCAAATGATATTCAAGAACCTTAACTTCAACCTCATTTAAAACAACCTGTAACTTCATAAGTTGCGTCTTTGCCCTTAATTCAACCGTTGTATTCTTATCAAAAATAGTCTTATATTCCATTAATGACTTAGCATCGTCACCAATAGTCTCTAAAATCTTATTACCTCTATCCAAAAGAAGAGTACTAGGACTATCATTAGTCACGATATCTTGATTTAATTCGATAATATCAGCCTGATACTTATCAATAGACTTTTCCTTTTCTTTTAAATAAGCAGTCAAATCTTCGATACCAAAACGCTTAGAATCCTTCTTATAAGCCACACTTACATAATTATGTAAAGACTTAAGCTCATTCAATTTATTCGCAATGTCATCAGAAACAACTTTAACACCATTATATGCCTCGCCCTCAGCCTTAATATTCTCTAAGATTTCATTAAGCTCAGCCCTTAATGTTTCATTATTTTCCTTAACGCCACCGATTTCACCATCAGATAAAACCTTAATATTCTCACTAATGCCCTTCTTGATATTCTCTAGTTTCTTTTCAATATCTAAATGAATTGTATAAGCACCACGTTGTCTTAATAAGGCATATTGTCTATTAACCTCATCAACCATCGCAGGCAAGACACCCTTAGAATCAGTAATCAAAGTAGGAATCTCATTAAGGCATTTTCTAATAGAAGCGATATCTTCACTAATTTGATCTAAACATTCTTTAGAACTAATATAGTCAGAAACATACATGAACTCTTCACTCTTTGAGAAAAGATCTTCAATATGTTGAATTTTCTTATCGATACCCTCATTGGCAATCGATAAAGCAACCTTATTCTTATTAATATATAATTTTAATTCTCTAAAATCTTCCTTTAATCTAGCAGAGC
>CAKUQM010000051.1 GCA_934675465.1 uncultured Erysipelotrichaceae bacterium
GGGTAGAGGTCCTGTTTGTACATTACTAGTTCAAAATGGTACTTTAAGACAAGGTGATTCGATTGTAGTTGGTACAACTTATGGTAAGGTTAGAAGAATGGCTAACGATAAGGGCGAAGAAATAAGGGAAGCTTGCCCAAGTACACCAGTTGAAGTAATCGGTTTAAATGAAGTTCCGGTTGCTGGTGATAACTTCAAGGTATTCGAAAACGACAAGGATGCTAGAGCTATCGCAGCTGCTAGAAATACTAAGCGTATTGAAAAAGAGAGAAAGGCAACAAGTGCTATGTCTCTTGACGATTTAAGTGCTCAAATCGAGGCTGGTGAAATCAAGGAAGTTCCTGTCATCGTTAAGTCAGATGTTCAAGGTACTGCCGAAGCTGTTGCATCTTCATTAAGTAAGATTGATGTTGATGGCGTAAGAGTAAATGTTATTAGAAGTGCTGCTGGTTCAATCTCTGAATCGGATGTTATCTTAGCTTCTGTATCTCATGCCGTTATCTATGGTTTCAACGTTAGACCAGATGCTAATGTAAGAAAGAAAGCTCAAGAAGAGAATGTTGAAATCAGATTACATAACATTATCTATAAGGCCGTAGAAGAAATGGAGGCAGCCATGAAGGGTATGTTGGCTCCAGTTTATGAAGAAGTTGTAATTGGACAAGCTGAAGTTAGAAAGACTTATAAGGTTTCTAAGGTTGGTACAATTGCAGGTACTATGGTAACTGAGGGTAAGATTGTAAGAGATAGTAAGTGTCGTCTAATTAGAGATGGTATCGTTATCTATACTGGTAGACTTGGTTCTTTAAAGCGTTTTGAAAATGATGCTAAGGAAGTATTACAAGGTTATGAATGTGGTATGACTATTGAAAACTTCAACGATATCAAGGAAGGCGATATTATTGAAGCATACCAAGATCAAGAGGTAAAAGCAGACTAATGAGTAGAGTTGATAAATTAGATTCATTACTTCAAAAAGAAATATCTAGTATTATTCAATTTGATTTAAATAATCCTGAAATTGGATTTGTCACTGTATCTGAAGTTAGAGTATCTCCGGACTTATCTAAGGCAAGAGTTTATGTTTCTTTCTTTGGAAAGAACTATGGCATCGCAGCTTTAAAGAAGTCTAAGGGCTTTGTAAGAAGTGAGTTGGCAAAAAGATTAAAACTTAGAAAAATTCCAGATATTGAATTTGTTGTTGATGATACACTTGAAAAAGTAGATAGAATCCACGACATTGTTCACGGAAAAAATTAATGTTTAAGGCTTTGACTGTAATGGTTAAGGCCTTTTTTAAAAATCTTTCCTATTTAAAATACAAAATCCTTCCTATTGAAAATGTCAAATCCTTCCTATTGTAAATAAAAAATCCTTCCTATTGATGTATAATAACTATAAAGAGGGGGATGATTTTATATGATTAGAGAAGAGTATAAACCCAGGATAATCGATGATATTATCGAAAAGTATTTAATAAATTTTGGTGCAATATGCATAGAGGGTCCTAAATGGTGTGGTAAAACTTGGACTTCATCTTTTCATAGTAAAAGTAGCATCTACTTGGGTGATCCTAGAGGCAACTTTCAAAATAGAAGTTTAGCTCAGATATCACCTGATCTTGTGCTAGAAGGGGAAGCACCTAGGTTGATAGATGAATGGCAAGAAGTTCCATCTATATGGGATGCGGTTAGGTTTAAAATTGATCAAACAGGAAATAAAGGCCAATTTATTTTAACTGGTTCATCAACTCCAAATCATAAAGGAATATTACATAGTGGTGCCGGAAGAATTGCTAGACTTAGAATGCATCCAATGTCTTTATATGAAATGGGAAAATCAAGTGGCGATATTTCGTTAGAAGATTTATGTAATGAAAAATTTATGCCTAAGATGACTGGGGAAGTAAAACTTAAAGATTTAATAGATTACATCATAAGAGGAGGGTGGCCTAGTAATAATGACACTCTTTTGGAAGAAGCAATTTCTATTCCTATGCAGTATATTAATGCTATAGTTGAAGATGATGTTTTTAGATTAGATGGTATAAAACGCAATAAGGATAAGATGAAACTATTACTTCGTTCTTTAGCTAGAAATGAATCTACTACTGTCACAAATATTTCTTTAGCTAAAGATATAAGAGAAAAAGATGATGCTGAAATTGATAAAAATTCAGTAACTGAATATTTAGATATATTCAATAGATTGTTTCTGATTGAAAATCAAGCTCCTTTCGCAACTAAGATTAGATCCTCGGTAAGAGTTAAACAGGCAGAAAAAAGACATTTTTGTGATCCTTCTATTGCCTGTGCGTTGTTAAATGCGAGCCCTGATAAATTATTAAATGATTTAGAGACTCTTGGTCTTTTGTTTGAAGCTCTTGTTGAAAGAGATTTAAGAATTTATGCAGAGTCTTTTGAAGCTTCTTTATATCATTATCAAGACTACAATAATAATGAAATTGATGCGGTAATCGAAATGGATGATGGCAGATGGTGTGCATTTGAAATAAAATTGGGTGCCAACCAAATAGATGCTGCTGCTAAAAATTTGTTAGATATTAACCAAAAAATTAAAGATGAAAATGGTAAACCAGCTAGTGTTTTATGTGTAATTTGCGGGATGTCTAATGCTGCTTATAAACGTCATGATGGCGTTTATGTAGTACCAGTAACGGCTTTAAAGAATTAAAAAAATAATCGTTCTTATGAACGATTATTTTGATAATGCTTCTTTTAAATCACTCGCAAACTCTAGCGTTGCTTCCTCTTTTGTGCACCATGATGTCACAAAACGACAAACTGATGACTTTTCATCATATGGTTCCCAAATCTCGAAGATATATTTTTGTTGAAGCTTTTTGATTACTTCGTTATCCAAAATATAGAATTGTTGATTGGTTGGTGAATTAGTATAAGGTTTAATATTAAATGCTGAGAAGATATATTTTAAGGCATCAGCTGTTTTATTGGCATGTGATGCAAGCTTTAAATATAAGTCATCAGTAAATAAAGTCTTAAAGCTAATTCCCATGATTCTTGCCTTCGCTAACATCTGACCATTTTGTTTAAGATAATAACGGAAGTTTTCCTTTAATTCATCATTACAAATCACAAAGGCTTCACCAAGTAGAGCACCGTTTTTAGTACCACCGATATAGAACATATCAGTTAATTCTGCAATATCCTCAAGTCTTAAAGTATTGCCAAGGCTTGCTAGTGCTGTTGAAAGTCTAGCACCATCCATATATAGATATAAGCCATACTTATCACAGATTTGTCTTATTAATCTTACTTCATCAAGTGTATAAACAGTACCTAATTCGGTAGGATTGGTGATAAAGACCATCTTAGGCTTAACCATATGCTCATCTGGATGTTTCTCAATAATCTTAACAATCTCAAACGGATCAATCTTACCATCTCTATTTGGAGTTGTAAGAATCTTATGTCCTTTAGCTTCAATAGCACCTGTTTCATGAACGTTGATATGACCTGTATCTGCACTGATAACAGCTTCATAAGGTCTTAGGGCAATTGAATGAGCCAAGATATTACATGGTGTACCACCTGGTACAAAATGGATATCAACATCTTCATTCTTAATCGCATTTTTGATTAATCTTTTAGCTAATAAACAGTAATCATCATTACCATAACCAGCTTGTTGTTTATTGTTTGTTTTTATTAATTCTTCTAATATTTCTGGGGCACACCCTTCTAAATAATCACTTTGAAAATTGTACATATAATCCTCTTTTCCCTTTCAATCATACCATATTATTTAGGTACATATCTTATATTAGAGACATTGTAGACTGTCACAAAGGCACTTGGATCATTATGAATAATGAAGTCCATAAGTAACTGATATTCTCTTTTATCGACAATCGTCACAATCTCTTCATGTTTTTCTTTAGTATAAGCACCAGTACTTGTATATAAGGTAGCACCTGAATGTAGTGTGTTAATAATAAAATCTTTTATTTCTTCATTCTTATTCAAAGACACAATGCATACTCTTCTTTTGATATTTTGGCCAAAGATAAAGTAATCAGTTAAGATACCACAGAAATAAGTGCCTAAAACTGATAAGATTACTTTACGCGGTGAATAGACAAGGGCAGAAGATAAGGATACTATCATGCCTGACAAAGCTAGAGCTTTACCAATTTCCATATGTAAGTATTTGTTCATTATCTTGGCAACTATATCTAAGCCACCTGATGAGGCATTATTGTTGAATAGCATCGCAATACCAAAGGATACAAGGAAACAATAGGCAGTAACATCAATAATGTCAGATCCTGTAATAGATGTGACATTTGGGAATAATACTTCAAGTATTGCCAAGATGATTGGCATAAGGATTGCTGTATATACGGTTTTAGCACCAAAATCTTTACCAATCAAAATAAAACTAATTACTAATAATACTGCATTCATTATTAGAGTTAGCGTAGAAACTTTAAGTGGTATAAAGTGTGTTAAGACAATAGCTAGGCCTGAAATACTACTAATTGATGTTTCTGATGGTATTAAAAAGAAATAGACAGCACATGATACGATTATTGTTCCAAAGGTTAGAACTAGAAGTTCTTTGATTTTTTTCATAGTGTTCATGAGTGTATTATATATCTTTAATGGGAATTTAAGGTAGAATAATAAAGATGGTAAAGAATAAAAAAAGACATTTAAGAAAATCGATTAAATATGCCCTTGCTGGTTTATTTGGACTTTTGTTGGTTGGAATTATTGTATTCATATTGAATTTTAACTTTAAGTTTGTAGGTAAGAAGTCAATTCATGACGATGCCCTTACTTATAAGACTAAGTCATGTTTAGCATTTTATCCAAATAGTGAAAAAGGAAAAGATATAGCTAAAAACATTTGTGATAAGGCTTTGAAGGATACAATCTATGATTATGCCCTTGTTCCATATGGTGATTATTATCTTGTTTCTTATCATGATGGAACTAAATATTATGTTGATAAGGAATATAAGGAATTAGTTATTGATAATATAAATGAAGATGGTAAGAAGATTATTGCGGATTATCTTCGTTATCAATTAAAGAAGGAAGAAAAGGATTTTGCCTATACTTTAGAATTTTTGGAAGAATCTTTCTATCAAAATCTAGATTTAAGTGAAGTTACTTATAAGGTCGATGGTCCTGATTTATTGTGTCATTTCCCTAAGTATGAAGCTGATATTAAAGTGCCTTTAAAATATATGCAAAGTGCATGTAATATCAATCTTGGTTATGAGAATGAACTATATCATAAGCCACATTATATTTCTAAGAATCGTAAGATGATTTGTTTCACTTTTGATGATGGTCCTGATATGAGCTTAAAGACCAGTGGTCAAATAGTGGATACCTTATATAAGTATGATAGTTCGGCTACTTTCTATATCTTGGGAAGCAGACTTGGTGAGAAACAAATTAATTTCTGTAAAGAGAGTGTTGAAAAGGGTATGGAATATGGTTCTCATACTCAATCTCATAAGAATTTAACTAAGTTGTCTGTTTCTGATGTGGCTAACGAGATTATGACACCATATCATGATTTATATGACAATGAATTTGGCTTTGGTTATCAGATGAAAACCTTTAGACCACCATATGGTGCCTATAGTGATACAGTAAGACAGGCTACTAATTTGACTGCTGTACTTTGGAATGTAGATTCTAAGGACTGGTCATATCGTACTAAGTATGATGCATCTGATGCAGTTGATGTAATCTATAATGAGGTTATTAAGGACGGGGATGAAAATGATGTGGTTTTGTTCCATGATATTTATCAAACAAGTGTTGATGCAGCAAGTAAACTTATTACATACTATATCAATCAAGGGTATCAAATAGTCAATGTATCAGAGCTTATGGAAGTTTTGGGTGTGACTGGTGCATCTTATTTTTCTGGTAAATAGAACACATAAACATCTCTTAAGAGGGGTAAACATTTCTTTATAATGTAGTAGAGATAAAAAATCCCTTTACTTATGAATAATCATAGGCAAAGGGATTTATCATTTATTTAACCATTTTAAGTAAGATATCATCTACTGCATCTGTATATCTACCTTGAGAGATACGATTATTTCTTAAATCTATCAAACATTTAATGATTAGATCATATTCATCGCCAGTTAATGTAATTATGTATTTATCACGATTGAAGAACATATTAGTACCATGTTCTTAATGTAGAAGTAAAAGATGGTTTAGAAGTCCATGTGACAATAAATATTGATTTTTCTTTATTGGTAGCTACACCTATTCCTATTTAATTGTTTGATATACCTCTTATTTTTTTTGCCATATTTCTTGATTGTTTCACCTTTAATTTTATGTAAGTACATCTTATCTAGATAAATTGTTCCATCAAGAATTTCTTCATCTTGTATACCTTTTAGTACTTCAAATACTTTTAACAACCAATACCTGCCTGTTGATTCAGCATTTCGATTGTCATATGAGCTTGTTTTAATAGAATGAAATTCGAATAAAGATAATAAAAACTCAAACCACTCGGATATAGGAAATTTATGTGAATCAAAAATGATGTTTGTTAGTGGAGTAAAGCTTTTGACACATTCACTGTATTTATATTTTTGTGCCCATCTTTTATGAATCGTACTGAACCATAATACAGACAGTTTTTAATCTTTATAGAATTGATAAAAGCAACTTCATCTTCAGGTGCAGAACAATGCTTAGCTGATGAATACCATTCATCTAGTGTGCTTTTAAACAGCTTTTCTTTAGGAGTTAATTTTACACTCTTAAAAGGATAAGCTCTAATAGACTTTTTATTATATTTATTATTCATTTTCTGGCGGTTCGAAATTTCAGGAGATGAATAACCAGAACTGCTAAATTCTTCAATGATTATTCACCTCGTGAAATTTCTTGAATGCTTGCCTTTCCACAAGCTCTATCATTATTATTGAATAACTTATCTTATTTTTACCCTTCATGTGCAAAGGTGGATTTTTATTAATATTGTCATATCATATTGAAAATCCTAGACTATATTAATACCACGATAGATGTTCTTGAGTATTTGGACATAGTTGCATGGATTCATACATTGCTCATTCATGACAGTGACTTGTTTACAATCTGGATTGAATAATAGCCATTCATCTTTAGAGCAAATGTATATTGCCTAATGTTATTTATATGGACTCTTTGTTTGGAAAAACTAAGCAGAGTAACAAAAAGTATAAGAAATGTTAATGATTGTAGGGTTGGCAAACTGATTAAAGATACATTTTACACATATAATCGGAACAAAAAAGATGAACGTTTACAAATCTGCAAAATTACGACAAAATTTATGTCTTTAGATAGGTTAAATACTCATAGAATTGTATAATAATACTAGGAAATACGTTCATGATGAAAACAAGAAAAAACCATGGAAAAGAATGCAAAGAGAAAAAAATAGTGTTGAAGATTTGAATGAATTATCAATTGTTGGTGATAATGATGGAAATCCAGAACCTAAATGTTCTATTTCTAAGATTATCATTACGACTATTTCAGTATCATTAGTGTCTATTTCATATTTTACTACTAGTCCAGAGCAGTGCTAGTTAACTGGACGTATTCTCGCGTTTATTCGAATCGCTGTTCCAAGTTCGCATAGAAGCGTAGAGAGGATTTATGTGTATGGTAGAAAAGTTTTATGATAATAGAAATTTTAAAATACTTAAAATAAACAAAAAAACAGAAAATATTTGTATGTTGATCATTGTGTTATGTATATTGCTACTATTGATATTTTTTTTAAAGATTAAAAGATTTTATATTAATGATAAAGGCTTGTTTTTTTCTGCATTTGGAGCTGTGCTTATTTCTGTATTCCCTTTTAGTATTGTACATGAATATATACATTTGCTATCATATCCGAAAAAAAGTAGAAAAAAAATAATATTCAAAATGAAGAACTTACAACCGATAATATCTGTTGAAAGTGATGCGAAGATGAGTAAGTGTAGAACTCTAATAATGTTAATATCTCCAACGCTTGTCTTGGCAATTATTCCTATTTTTTTATCATTCATTATAAAAAATTTGATTCTTATGACTTTTCTTATTTTCTTTGGCTTTTCAAGCTTAGCAATGTCTGTAAGTGATATATATTTTTTTATTGTTATATTGTTAAAAATGAGAAATAACGAACTTTTTTATCAAGAAGATAATAAGATTTATATTTTTAAAAAATGAAGTTTTTTCAGTGTGTGAAGGATAATATGATTATGGAATATCAATTTATAGAATTTACTAAAAATTATTAATAATTCTTACTGTGATTTCGTGTCTAAATCTCTCATTAGCAAAATGCCCATTTTCATTAACAGAAATCTAAAAATTCTGCTAATTTTTATTAGCTGATACACCACATTGGTAAGAGTAGTATCAACTGTTACAATATAACAAAAATCTATTAGCAAAACGTCTCTAGCTAATGAATTATGTGATGAATTTAAGCGTTTTTTAAGGAAATTTTGAGTATAAAAAAACTAGAATAAGCCGATGAATAAAGGCTTTCTAGCGATTTTGTAAATGGCATCCCTAGTAGGAATCAAACCTACAATTGGCCCTTAGTAGGGGCCTATTATATCCATTTAACTATAAAGAGATAACTGTGATATTTAGTGCTATTTAATGAAATAATAACAGCAAACCTTTCACATTTCATCAAAAAGTGGTGTATTTGGCATCCTCTTATGAGGAGTTTTTCTATATAATTAATATCTGATATGAATAATGATTTAACTAAAGGACCTGTTATCAAATCGATATTGCTGTTTGCGATACCGATGATAATAGGAGATCTATTACAACAGTGTTATAACATCGCTGATACTTTAATTGTAGGGCAAGTATTAGGTAAGAATGCGCTTGCTTCAGTTGGTTCATCTTTTACCTTAATGACCTTTTTAACTTCAATAATATTAGGTTTATGCATGGGGAGTGGTGCCTTGTTTTCGATTTGTTTTGGGCAAAAAGATGAAGAAAAACTTAAAGAAAACTTATCTGCATCTTTCTTCTTTATCCTACTTATCAGCATCATTTTAAATATTATTGCCTATTTATCTTTAGACTACTTAAAAGTATTCTTAAACGTTCCAGATGAAGTGTGGCTAGATATGAAAGATTATCTATTTATAATTTTTACTGGCATCTTAGCTATTTTCTTATATAACTACTTTGCTTCGTATTTAAGAGCCATTGGTAATTCGATTACACCTTTAATCTTTTTAGGTTTATCTTCATTTGTTAATATTGCGTTGGACTTATATTTTGTGATTGTCTTAGATAAAGGGGTTGTAGGAGCTGCAAAAGCTACTGTAATAGCTCAATACCTATCAGGTATAGGAATATTACTTTATACTTTTAAAAAGTATCCTCAAGTATTTTCAATATCTAAAGTATCTTATCTTAAAAAAGAACGTATAAAAGAAATAGTATCTTATTCTATCCTAACTTGTCTTCAACAATCGGTAATGAATTTAGGTATTCTAATGGTCCAGGGTTTAGTTAATAGTTTTGGAACAGTTGTAATGGCTGCTTTTGCGGCTGCTGTTAAGATAGATGCCTTTGCCTATATGCCAGTACAAGACTTTGGTAATGCCTTCTCAACCTTTATTGCTCAAAACTATGGTGCTAAAGAAGATGGAAGAATTAGAAAAGGCTTAAAG
>CAKUQM010000052.1 GCA_934675465.1 uncultured Erysipelotrichaceae bacterium
AAGATAATGAATTATAGACTATAAAATATCCTTTTTCTCACCATATTTTACGGAAAAGTTCTAAAAACAGGTATTATATTAACATATGAAAAGAAAAAGATTTGACATAAAATATCAAATCTCTTCGTTTTAGTATAAATTATTCAGATTACCTAAATTACTTATTAATCCAAGATTCATCATCAGGATTATTTCTGAAAGCTAACAAAGCATCCTTTTGTTCAGCCTTGATATAACCACATTCGATAGCTACATCAATCAAAGTATCATAATTACTTGCTGAATGATTGATGATATTATGTTCAGCCAACTTATCAGAAGACTTAGTCATACCATAAGTGAAAATAGATGCGATGCCTAATACTTCAGCACCAACTTCTCTTAAAGTCTCACAAACTTCAATTGCAGACTTAGCGGTAGAAATTAAATCCTCTACTACAACGCACTTAGTACCAGGTTCAACCTTACCCTCAATCTTATTATTTCTACCATGATCCTTGTTAGAACCTCTAACATAACCCATAGGTAAATTTAAGATAGTAGCAACAATAGCAGCATGGGCAATACCGGCAGTAGATGTACCAATTACCATCTCAGTCTCTGGATAATACTTCTTAATAAGTTCTGCAATCGCATTCTCAACATCATTTCTAACCTCAACGTCAGACAATGTTAAACGGTTATCACAATAAATAGGTGACTTAATACCACTAGCCCAAGTAAATGGTTCCTCTGGTCTTAAGAACACAGCCTTAATCTTTAATAAATCTTGCGCAATTTTTCTTTCCATGTAAATTATTCCCCTTCAAATTCTTCACAAGCTCTTAAATAAGCAGCCTTTGGATCAGCAGCAGCTGTAATACTTCTTCCTACAACAATATAAGAAGAGCCTAATTCCTTAGCTAAAGCAGGAGTAGTAACTCTTTTTTGATCACCCTTGTCATCATCCGCAAAACGAACACCAGGAGTAACAGTTAAGAAATCACTACCACAGTTTTCCTTAACAACACCACTCTCTAAAGGTGAACAAACAACACCATCACAACCTGCTTCTTTAGCATTCTTAGCATAATGAACTACTGTCTCATTTAAATCCTTAGAAATTAACAATTCATTAGCGATACTCTCACTATTTAAACTAGTTAAGATTGTAACAGCCAATAGCTTTGTATCCTTACCCTTTTCAGTTAAAGCTCTTTTTGCAGCCTTCATCATCTCTATACCGCCGCCTGCATGAACATTAACCATATCTACATCAAGATCAGCAAGATTTAACATAGCCTTATAAACAGTATTTGGAATATCATGTAACTTTAAATCAAGGAAAACCTTATGGCCTCTTTTCTTAATCTCTCTTACAAGTTCTGGTCCTTGACCATAGAAAATTTCCATACCAATCTTTAAGAAAGGCTTCTTATCACCATCAAACTTATCAAGGAAAGAAAGTAAAGTTTCCTTATCCTTAAAATCGCACGCAACTATAACTTCTCTAGACATTATGACTCCTTCCAATAATACTACTTATATTATCTATTTTTAGTTCATCTAATAAAAGGCCTAAATCATCAATTATTTCCTTACAAGCATAAGGATTAATCAAATTCTCCGTACCAATCTCAACCGCACTAGCACCAGCAGACATCATCTCTACTACATCCTTAGCACAAGACACGCCACCACAACCTACGATTGGAATATTAACTTCTTTATATACCTTATAAATTGTCTCAAGAACAATTGGATAAATACCCTTACCAGAAACACCACCTGTTAGATTATCTAAGATTGGCTTACCTGTCTTTAAATCAAAACGCATACCTAAGAAAGTATTCAATAATACTAAACCGTCAGCACCATTCTCTTCTAAAGCCTTAGCCATCTTAACGATATCCTTACATTGAGGAGTACACTTTACATAAACTGGCTTTGTACAAACACTATTAACTTCCTTCAATACACTAACTGCACTATCAATATCGGTACCAAATGACATACCACCACCATGAACATTAGGACAAGAGATATTAAGTTCAATAATACCTACAAGATCTTCTTTATCTAGTTTTCTTGCACACTCTCTATATTGTTCAAGAGAAAAACCAGATACATTCGCAAAAACCTTGCCATGATAAATTTCCTTTAACTTAGGAAAATACTCATTAACAACCTTTTCAACACCCGGATTCTCAAGGCCAACACTATTTAACATGCCACCTTCATATTCGGCAATTCTTGGTAGTCTATTACCATCACGAGGCTCTAGAGTAGTTCCCTTGATAGAGAATGAACCAAGCTCATTGATATCATAGAATTCTGCAAACTCAAAACCATAACCGAAAGTACCAGAAGCAGGAATCAAAGGATTCTTTAATTTTAAATTAGATAATTCTACATCAAGTTTTCCCATATAATATCCTCCGCCTCAAACACTGGACCCTCTTTACAAACTCTTTTACGACCGCTTTTAAACGTAGCTGAACAACCCATGCAAGCACCAAAGCCACAGCCCATTCTAGCTTCCAAAGAACAGTAGCCTTCCTTGCAGTATGATGTTACGCCCTTAAGCATAACAAGCGGACCACAGGCAAAATATTTGATGTTGTCTAAACCCTCTCTTTTTAAGACATCAACAACATTCTCACCATCACAATCATAACTTACATAGAAATTATCACTATAAGCCTTAATCTCTTCTAAAAGAATTGTATTATCTCTATTGCCAAAACCAAGTACTGTAGTAACCTTTAAACCTCTATTTTTAGCCTCTCTTGCGATATATAGTAATGGTGCTACACCAATGCCACCACCAACTAATAGAATCTCATCTTCAAATAAATCCAAATCAATACCATTTCCAAGTGGCAATAAAGTGTCAAGCTCTTCGCCGACACCCATTTCAGATAAAATCTTAGTACCCTCACCATTAATCTTAATAGCTAAAGTAATAATGCCATCCTTATAGTCACTGATAGAAACAGGCCTTCTTAAACTCTTCTCTTTAATTTGAAGATTCAAGAATTGACCAGGCTTGATATCTAAATCAGAACCAGCAGCCAACTTCATTGTGAAGTAACAACCGCTACCCTCATTAGATAGAACTTTCAGCAATTTCTTCTCCATACTCCCCATCCTTTGCGTTAAATGCCTTCTCATCAAGGCCATTTTCACTCTTAGCAACAGCCATAGCGCAAGCAGTATCACCTGTAACATTTAATGCAGTAACTAGCATTTCAATTGGTCTATTGATAGCTAAGATTAAAGCATATACAGACAAGGCAATTTCATTTGTAAAACCTACACCAGAAAGAATTGTAAATAAGATTACAGCACCAGCACCAGGAGCAGCTGGAGTACCGATAGATGCGATAACAGCCAACAAGCCAATTAACACTAATTGAGTAAAGCTTACATTATATCCTGCAACACCTGCGATAAAGATTGTCGCAACTACCTGCATCAAAGCAGTACCATCCATATTAATAGTCATACCTAAAGGCAATACAAATGATGCGATTTCATCGCTTACACCTAATTCTACTTTAGCAGTTTCCATATTCATTGGCAATGTTGCAGCACTTGAAGAAGTAGAGAAACCAAATAAGGCAACCTTCGCAATCTTCTTAGCGAAAGTAATAGGGTTACACTTTGTAGTAACTGATACAAATAGAGGATAGAACACAAACAAGAACAACAATAATAATACTGTAGTTAAAACGATATAACTTAATGCTGGCTTTAAGTAAGAAACACCATAAGCAGCACAAGTTCTAGTTAATAAACAGAAGATCGCAACTGGTGCAAACTTGTTTACGATAAATGACAAGATAACAGTAACTAGTTCTGAAATTTCTGAACATAATTTTGAAACAGCACTAAACTTTTCAGGATTTGAATTGATACCTAAACCAACCGCAACAGCACATACAACAATCGCAAGAACACCACCGTTATTACTTAATGCTGATACAAGGTTATTTGGAACCGCATTAATTAGAATCAACAATGGGTTACTAGCGCTCTTACCAGTTGCAGCCTCAAGACCTGTTTCAACTGACTTAAATAAGCCTGCATTGTAACTTAACATACCGCATACTGAGGCAATTAAGATTGCGATAACAGTTGTAAGTAAAAAATAGCCAATTGTCTTAGAAGCAATTCTACCAAGCTTCTTAGCATCTGATATTCTAATCATTGCGATAACAATTGATGTGAACACCATAGGAATGATAATAACTTGCATTGCCTTAACGAACAATTGACCAATTATATAAAATAAACCAATAGCTTTTTCATTGCCCTCAGCAGTAATATCTGCGAACAACAAATTATTGATAGTATTCCAAGTCTCTGGATTACCACCTTCAACTAACTTAACTCTTAATAAAATAGCTCCAATACCAACTACAATGCCAAGAATAAGGGCGATAGCCATCTTCTTAGCTAATGACATTTTTGAATTTTCCATAAAATCCTCCTATATAAACAAAAACCCCATAAGTTGATACTATGGGGTGGACCTTATGAAAAAACATATACAACAATTCCTGGCCTTCATAGTATCTCGTACTATATTAAAGTCTTCTAAAGAATTATAGTCATTCATCATGCATATTTCAAGGATAAATTTAAAATATTTTTTGTAAATTCTAGGTGAACTCAATTTAATCCGATTTTCCATTGGTATATAATATGTTTATAAATTAACAAGGAGATTAAAGATAATGAGATTTGAAGGAAAATGTGTTGTTGTTACTGGAGCTAGCTCTGGTATGGGACGTAAGATTGCCCTAGACTTTGCCAAAGAAGGTGCAACTGTAATTGCGGTAGCTAGAAGACTAGAAAGACTTGAAGAAATCGCTAAAGAAGCTGAAGGTTTTGCAGGAAAGATTCTTCCATACCAAGGTGATATTTCTTTAGAAGAAGTAAACAATGGCATGATTGACTATGCAGTTAAAGAATGTGGTAAATTAGATGTTCTAGTAAATAATGCTGGTATCATGGATGAATTTACTCCAATTGGTGAATTAACTGATGAACTATTCAATAAAGTAATGGCAGTTAACTTGAATGGTCCAATCTATGCCATGAGAAAAGCTGTACAAGTTATGTTAGAAAAAGAAACAAACGGTAACATCGTAAACATCGCATCTATCGGTGGTGTATGTGGTGCTAGAGCAGGTGTTGCTTATACCGCATCTAAACATGCTATTGTTGGTGCTACTAAAAATACCGCATACATGTATGCTGGAAAGATTCGTTGTAACGTAGTATGCCCAGGTGGTGTTGAAACCGAAGTTATGAACAGTCAAACTAACATCAGCCAATTTGGTGTAGGCAGAATCATGGCAGGCCTAGATACATCAATCCCTGCTGGTAAAGTAGAAGACATCTCTACAGCTGTTCTATATATTGCTAGTGATGATGCTAAATTCATGACTGGTGCCCAAATCGTTATTGATGGTGGCGTAAGCTGTAACTAATACACAAACAATCCCTCGATTTCCGAGGGATTGTTTATATTCACTTATTCAATTTTTTCGAATAAGTGACTAATTAAAAAACATATCCATCAGTAAACCAATTAACATGCAAACACAAAGAGTTATAAGCACACTACCAATAACTAACAACATCTTCTGATATGGACGCTTACCTATTTCTTGTTGTTTATGAATATCATCTAATAGTTTTCCTTCAGAGAAAGCCACAATTTCCTTATAGGTTTGAACATCATTATCCTTTTTGATTTTTTCAATTTTAAACGCAAAATACATAGAAATCATCCAAATGATTCCCCATGGAATAAATGCCCAAAGACCAAGCCACATAAATAGTGGAACAGTAGAAACAACCGTTACAATAAGCATTATGGTATAAATTTTTCCATAATGATTCATCTTGTCAACTTCTTCTTTTTGAATTACATCTTTCATAACATCAACATCTCCTTTGATTAACTTATCTAGAGATACCTTAAAGACTTCACTCAACAACACCAAACTATTGATATCTGGATAGCTCTTATCATTTTCCCAATTAGATATTGTTTGTCTAGAAACATAGATTCGATCAGCTAGTTCTTCTTGAGATAATTTAGTTTCTAAATGATATATTCTAATTTGTTTACCAAGTTACATCTTTATTTCCCTACATACTCATACTAATCAAAAAGCTATATTTCCTCTATCAAAAGTCTTTTACATAAGACCTTTTATAATCTCTAATGCAATTTCTAGTGCCAAGGTATGTGAATCTAATCCCCAATTTCTTTCATCGTGTTCCTTAACATTTGCCAGTGAATCAGCTGTGAAAAAGAATTGTCCAAACTTAGCACCCCTTTTCTTAGCACAAGCAGCAAGACTAGCACATTCCATTTCTACGACAGAACAACCTTCACTCAATCTATACTCAACCATATCTTGAGTTTCTCTAAAGAAACCATCTGTTGTCCATGTTGTACACTCAATATAAGGAATATCCATTCTTTTAAAACCATTAATAATCCCATTAATCATTTCATCATCTAATTCAATATAACGAGAAGCGGGTAAATATTTATATGAAGTACCTTCATCCCTTAATGCCCTAGTAGGAATTATAAAAGCATTTTCCTTTATATCAGTTAAAACACCGCAAGAACCAGTTGCGATAATCTTCTTACAGCCGCACGCAATCAACATATCTAATAATTGAGTAGCAGCAGCTGCTCCAATATTAGGACGAACAAGACATACTTCTTCTCCCTTATAATTAACCACATAAATATTAGTGGTTCTACTACAATTCTCAAATTGTTCTACAATCTTTGCGTTATTATTAAGCGCATATTCATCAACACATTCTCTAAGAAACGCAAACACACACTTCTCAGGCAATCTTAATTCTTCACAACCATGATTCGGTCTTATTACTTCTATAGAATAATCATCATATTCTAATACTGGTATTTCATTCTTTATTATCATCTACGCACCTTCCACTACTACAAATTCTTCACACACAACTTTCATATCAGAAGTAAACTTTAATCCAACTTCATTTAAACATTTACTGAAGAAATCTTCATGAACTCTTTTCCAATAATCTAGAGATTTATCTCCTTCTCCTTCTTTATATGCATGTTCCTTAGACACTTCATTAAAAGGAACAACATATACTTTGGTAGTTTTTATGATACAAACCGCATTATCCTTAGAATCTAAAACAACACTATAAGACCCTACTTTAGGCAAGGGTTCATCTTCTATTTCATATAAAGGATAAGCTGAGGCAGTAGCTGTTTTCTCACCAATTTTAACAAGATGAGCCAATAAATCATGATCATCTCCAAACGCAAACTCCTCATAATCAGTTTCAGCAATATCATTTTTCTTTACAAACAATTCCCAAAGTTCTTTTCCCGACATAAACAATCACCACCTAATAAACTTACAAACCTCACAACTAATCACACCATTATTATTTGTGATTTCTACATATAGTCACTTTCTTTATTGACTTTCTTGCTTATATTACCATACAAACCAAGCAAGAAAGTCAATTGTAACAAAAATAAAACAATCCTCATCAAATTCCATTAGAAATAGAATAAGGATTGTAGGAGTTAAAATTATTAGATTTATATTATTGAAGAAATTTAATCATGGTCTTCAATATATTGAAATACCATTTTGTCACTCTTTGATTTTTTATAACGACCAATACATACCATCACAATTCCAACAACAATGCTTGCAGTTCTTATAATTGAATCTGGCGAAAAGAAACAAGATATAATAATCCCAGTTCCTGCACCTATAAAAAAATCAATGATTGATTTTTCTTTCTTAATTTTTCCCAAAACTCTTTCTTTATCGATTGTCTTTACCATCTTTGAATCCTCCTTTAACAACACATCAAGAGAAATACCAAATTGATTACTTATATCAATCAATGTTTGTAAATCTGGATAACTTTTTCCGTTTTCCCAATTAGAAACAGTCTGTCGAGTCACATAAAACAATTTACCAAATTCCTCTTGAGTTAATTGATTTTCTTTACGAATATTAGATATCTGATTTCCTATATTCATAATAATTTCCTCCTCATATCCAAATCATATATTGCACATAAATATTCAGTAAAGCAATCATAACATTACATTGCATATGTGGTAACGCAAAGATTCTTTGACAAGCGTTTTTCAATCCTTTTTATAACATCTTAGAATACAGAACTTCTTCGCTATCAAAAGCTGCTTTTGTAACATCATTCAGCACAAAACCATTCCCTTCATAAAAGGCTCTAGCACGAAGATTATCTCTAAATACCCATAACACTACTTCAGAATATCCTGACTTTTTGATATCTTCTACAACCACATCCATCATCTTACTTCCAAAACCCTTATGCCAATTATCAGGCAAACTATGAATACAAATAAGTTCAGCTTTTCCAGTTAGCTTAGGATCTCTTGCCTCATCCCAATACGCAATACAATGAGGCTTATTATCAACAGTTAGAAGATACCCATTCCCCTTATTTTCATCTAAAAGTCTTTGATACATAAGTCTTGCCTTATCGATATTGGTACATTTCTCTAACATCTCAGCATCTATAATTCCTTTAAATGCTGCCTTCCAACTTTCAGTTTGAATATATGCAAGTGTATCTGCATCACCTTGTTTAACTTTTCTAATATCTATTTCCATCAAGTCTCCTTAATATAAGCAGTAACACTATTTTGACCTTCCAACTTAACAAAACCAGCAGCAGTATATAAATCTACTTCTTCTTTGTTATCAACATCAACAACCACCATCATTTGATTTGGCTTGTTTAATTCTATTGCCTTCGCCAATAATGATAGTTCATTACCTTGAGATGATGCTTCAGGCTTTATATACAAAGCGTAGATTTCATTGATATCAAAACAACTTTGAACATCCAAATAACCAAGAACTTGTCCATCTTTTACTACAAGAAGAACTCTGAATTTATCTAAAGCTGAAATAATACGCTCACCAGTCCAATATGTATCATTATTATGAAGATCACAATATTGTTTCACCCACTTATCTGATAATTGTTCAATATTATTAGTTGATACATTAGGTACATACCCACCTTGAATCATTTTCATCTGCTCAGGTTCAAATATTGCACCCTTCAACTTTAATGGTTTAAAGATTGCAGTATTAAGTGGATTAAACACAAAATCCATCTGATATCCACAATAATTATTTTCTATATACTCAAGCATTTCAGTAAATACTTCTTCAACCTTCGTAAACCCTATAAGCATCTCAACATATCTATCATCTGGAAGAATAATAAAGACAAAAAGTCCTTTGACAATTCCATTTTCCAAAACAACAAAAGCATGCTTATCTTTCGACTTTAAAGAACGATATAGATTATTCTTATCATAAGTAAAATGAGGATCTGAATATAGTGAATGATTAGCCAATTCACTAATAAAACCCTCGTATTCATCAAATGAATATATCTTTTGAATCATCATTTACACCTCTATTACTATCAATTTGTTTAATGCTGTAAACTGGTGGTTGTCACTGCCTTTTAAGTAAACGCTGTTTGAAGGTTTTTATTCT
>CAKUQM010000053.1 GCA_934675465.1 uncultured Erysipelotrichaceae bacterium
TACAGCACCAGTAATATATGAAGCATAATCACTAGCTAAGAAAACAAAAGCATTAGCGATATCTTCTGGTTGACCAAGTCTTTGTAGAGGTACTTGCTTAGACATAGCTGCGATAATCTCTTTTGGAGCTTGAGCCATCATATCAGTCTCAGTAATACCAGGAGCAACACAGTTAACACGAATATTATCCTTACCTACTTCTCTAGCAAGTGAAATAGTCATACCATCAACAGCAAACTTAGAACCAGGATATACGATAGCACCAGGAGTACCAACTCTTGATACCATTGAAGATGTATTAATGATACAACCTCCACCATTTTCCTTCATTAAGTTAATAGCCTTCTTAGAACATACATAGACACCCTTAACATTGATGGCAATGATTCTATCAAATGTCTCATCATCAAAGTTATATGTAGGGCCACTAGCTGCAAGACCTGCATTGTTGATTAAAATATCAACCTTACCAAAACGTGCAACTACTTCATCAAAGGCAGCACCTACACTTTCAGCATCATCAAGCTTTGGACAAATGCCCATCAAAGAATCACTGTATTCACTTAGCTTTTCTAAAGCCTTATCTACAGTCTCTTGTCTTGAACCACACATCGCAACCTTAGCACCCTGTTTTAAGAATGCTTCAACAGTCGCGAAACCAATACCTCTTGTACCACCTGTAATGATAGCAACCTTGTTTTCTAATAATTTCATTATGTATTTCCTCCACCATTAAGTATTATACTATGACAATTTATTAACAAATGAATAAAAAGAAAATGGTGACACCATAGTATCACCATCATACTTGATTAATTATCCAAGCTTCTTACCGAAGAATCTTCTTTCGCCCTTTGCTTTAGATTCGACCCCGTTAGATTCGTGCCCGATAGAATCAGCTTCCTTAGCCTCTTCTTTCTTCTCAGGCTTTGGTAATAATTCCTTGGCACTTACATTGACTCTACCCTTGTCGTCAATTTCCATAACCTTAACCTTGATCTTATCACCAATCTTTAATACATCTTCAGGCTTAGCAACACGATCGTGAGAAATCTTAGAAACATGAAGTAAAGCATCTTGTCCCTTAAAGATTTCAACGAAGGCACCAAATTTTTCAAGACGCACTACAGTAGCATCATAGATGTCTCCAACTTGCGCAACTCTAGCGATATCTTGGATGATTTCCTTAGCCTTATTGATAGTTTCTCTATCCATATGGTACAGAACAACTTTACCATTATCATCGATATCAATCTTGATGTTGTCACATTCTTCAATAATCTTATTGATTTGCTCACCACCCTTACCGATAACATCTCTGATCTTATCAACAGGAATAGTGAATGTATCCATCTTAGGAGCATACTTAGAAACATCCTTACGAGGTTCACTAATACATGCCATCATATTATCAAGAATCTCTAATCTACCCTTCTTTGCTTGAGCTAAAGCTTCCTCAAATACTTCACGCTTGATACCAGTACACTTGATATCCATTTGAAGTGCAGTGATACCATCCTTAGTACCAGCTACCTTAAAGTCCATATCGCCATAGTGGTCTTCCATACCTTGAATATCAGTCAAGATAGAATAAGAATCGCCAACTTCAATTAGACCCATAGCCACACCAGCAACGGGAGCCTTAATTGGAACACCAGCTGCCATTAAAGACATAGTACCAGCACAAATAGAAGCTTGTGAAGATGAACCATTTGATTCAACAACTTCAGCAACTGTTCTAATCGCATATGGGAACTCTTCCTCGCTTGGAATAACTTGCTTAAGAGCTCTTTCACCTAGTGCACCATGACCAATTTCTCTTCTACCTGGATTGCCCATTCTACCTACTTCACCAACTGAATAAGGTGGGAAATTATATTGATGCATGAAACGCTTCTCATCAACCTCAGTTAAGTCATCGATGATTTGATTATCACCTAAAGGACCTAAAGTTGTAATTGATATAACTTGTGTTTGACCACGAGTAAACATAGCAGAACCATGAACTCTAGGAAGTAAATCAATTTGAGAATCTAGAGGTCTAATCTCATCCAATGCTCTACCATCAGGTCTAATCTTTTCAACAGAAATTAATCTTCTAACTTCATTAGCGATAATTTCAGTACAATATTCATTTGTTTGCTTAACAAGCTTATCGATTTCCTTTTCAGTTAAAGCTGTATCTTCTTCAAAATGAGCTTGCATATTCTTAGTAATGCTTTCTTGAGCATTATAAGATTCTAACTTATCATGAATTGAAACAGCCTTCTCTAAATCGCTCTTACCATTAGCGTCAACATATTCCTTAACACGTGGATCGATTTCATAAAGAACTACTTCCATCTTTTCCTTGCCGACCTTAGCAATGATTTCTTTTTGGAAAGCACATAATTCCTTAATCTTTTCATGACCAAACATCAAAGCATCTAACATTAATTCTTCAGAAACTTCCTTAGCACCAGCTTCAACCATATCGATTGCAGTCTCAGTACCAGCAACTGTTAAGTCAATTAATGATTCATTCATTTGTTCAACACTTGGGTTAACAACAAATTCACCATTGATATAACCAACCTTAACACCAGCAACTGGACCATTGAAAGGAATGTTTGAAATACATAAAGCAAGTGATGCACCAAATAGTGCAGCCATTTCAGCTGAACAATCAACATCAACAGACATTACAGTATTTACAACTTGAACTTCATTTCTAAAGCCTTCAGCAAATAAAGGTCTAATAGGTCTATCAATTAGTCTAGCAGTTAAAGTAGCATGTTCACTTGGTCTACCTTCTCTTCTTAAGAAGCCGCCAGGAATCTTACCTACAGAATATAATTTTTCTTCGAATGATACTGTTAGTGGGAAAAAATCAGTATCCTTAGCAACATTGCTTGCACAAGCAGTTGATAATATAACAGTGTCCTCATAACGGACTAGAACAGACCCCCCAGCCTGTTTTGCGATCTCACCAGTCTCAACTGTAAGTTTACGACCATAGAAATCTAAAGTAAAAACTTCTTTCATTTAATCTCTTCTTTCTTTCTAACTACTTGATTATACAAAAATTAAATGATATTTCCAAAAAGATTGAGTAAAATCGTATTATTTATGACAACAAGTAACAATAACTATATTTTTAAACCCGTCGAAATCGACGGAATTAAAAATTGTAAACAATAATTTTATATTCTTATACTATTTAAGTTTTCCCACAAGCTCAAGTTTTGTATATTATCTTTGTTTCTCAACCAATTACTGATTACCATGAATGTTTTCTCACTTTTGTATCTACGATATATATAAAATGTTAATCTAATATAATTTAATGATAATTTTGTCATTAATTCTAAACATGTAAATTCCTGCCTTATAAAAAAGGTTAGAAACACAATTCCTAACCTCATCTTTAAATAATTCCAGTTTTTATGTTGTCTACCAACAATGTCGCCTGTTCTGACAGCCGTTAATGGCATAGACTGTTTATCCTCTTCTATAGTGAGCTTCCATTTTTTCTTGCGGATCAAGAATGTTGTCTGTTCTGACAACGGAAATGGCATGGACTGTTTTATTTCTTCCAAAGCGAATCTAGATTTTATAGTTGCTGGATCAACTCGATATCACTATCTATATCTTATTATAAGTATAAACTCAAAGAAACTCTATTTCTTTCCTTATCAATCTCAATGACATATACATCAATGATGTCACCTACCTCTAAGTAATCATAAGGGCTGATATTTCTTTGTTTAGAAATCTTAGACTTATGAACTAGGCCATCATCATGTAAACCAATATCCACAAAAGCACCGAAGTCAACAACATTTCTTACAACACCCTGTAGCTTTTCACCAATAGATAAGTTATTAATATCTAACTTATCAGACTTAAGGATTGGACCTGCATAATCATCACGATAATCTCTTAAAGGCTCAGACAAGTTTTTGATAATATCGCTAACTGTATAAACATCACTCTCATACTTACTAGCTAAAGTTTTAACATCATCATTAGCTAAAGCTTCCTTTAATTCCTCAGAACCTAGAGCTAAGCCCTTGTGCTCCATCAAGATATTCTTAGCTAACTTATAACTTTCAGGGTGAATAGAAGTCATATCCAAGGCTTCCTTGCCATCCTTGATTCTTAGGAAACCAGCAGCCTGTTGGAAAGCCTTAGCACCAATCTTATTAACCTTCTTAAGTTCTGATCTATTACTAAATAAACCATTCTCATTACGATAATTAACAATTTCATTAGCACTAGACTTATTTAAACCTGAAATATGTTCAAGTAATTCTTTAGAAGCTGTATTTAAATCAACTCCAACTCTATTAACAGTCTTAAGAACTGTAAAATCTAGCTTTTCATCTAATTCCTTAGTAGGCAAATCATGTTGATACTGTCCAACACCAATAGATCTTGGATCAATCTTAATAAGTTCAGAAAGTGGGTCCAACACTCTTCTTGCAATAGATACAGCACTTCTTTCTTCTACATGCAAATCAGGGAACTCACTTCTTGCGTTCTCACTAGCTGAATAAACAGAAGCACCAGCCTCAGATACTAAAGTATACTTAACATCTAAGTTATTCTTCTTAACTAGTTCACTGACAAACTGTTCACTCTCTCTACTTGCAGTACCATTACCAATCGCAATTAGAGAAACATTATATTTCTTAATCAAATTAAGACAAATCTTCTCAGCCTCAGCAACCTTCTTAACAGGCTCATGAGGGAAAATCTTATCGATATGTAATAGCTTACCAGTACCATCTAAGATAGCCAACTTACAACCAGTTCTAAAAGCAGGGTCAAAGCCCATAATACAATCAACTGAAACAGGAGCTTGTAGTAATAAATGTTCTAAGTTATTCGCAAATACTTCGATTGACTTATTAGAAGCTCTTTCAAATAAAGAAGACCATACTTCATTCTCTACCGAAGGTAGTGCTAAACGATCTAAACCATCAACAACCGCATCATATACCAAATCATTGACAATACTATCCCTATCTCTTGATAAACCACGGAAACAATAGCGATACAAGTATTCCTTATCATATTCAAAGCTAAACGAAATAATCTTTTCTTTAGAAGCTCTATTAATAGCCATGATACGGTGATCCTCAATATATTTTAGTTTCTCACTGTAATCATAATATTTCTTATAGACGCCCTTTTCATCCTTGGCATCCTTTTTAAGCTTACAAACAATAAAAGAATAATTATTAATAGAATCTGTAATCTTCTCTCTAAACTTAGGATCATCACTTACCTTTTCCGCAATAATATCCTGTGCTCCTTTTATTGCTGATTTAGTATCCTTAACTTCATCGCTAAGATATTTACTAGCTTCTATGTTGATATCGCCCTTATAAGGAAAACCCAACATAATGTTAGCCAATGGTTCTAAACCCATTCTAATTGCTTCAGAAGCTCTAGTCTTTTTCTTTTGTTTATAAGGACGATAAATATCTTCAACCTCTTTTAACTTAGTACAAGCTAAAACCGCCTCTTTAATCTCATTAGTCAACTTACCAGAAGTTTCAATAATTCTTAAGACATCATTTTTACGCTCTTCAAGATTCAATTGGTATTGATATTCCTTCTCAATCGCAAAAATTTGTTCCTCATCTAAATTACCAGTAACCTCTTTACGATATCTGGCTATAAAAGGCACAGTAGCACCCTGTTTTAACAAATCAAGGGCAGCACTGGCCTGCTTCTCCTTTACATTTATTGTTTCTGCAACATATTTGATTAAATCCATAAAATAAACCTCGCCTAACTATTCTACTCTACTGACTTTAACGATTCAACCATCTCAATCTTTCTTAAAGGTTTGCGTGTCAATAAAAGCACAATAATCGTAAACACAAAAGTAATCAAGAAAGACGCAGTATATGAGAAGAAAGTGATATTCATGCCAAACATAACCATGTCCATATTGATGACATTCATGACAAAATGATGTTCAAGTAAACCTAGTGGCATACCTACAAAACCACCGATAATACTCAATATCAAGATTTCTTTAAAGATATAAGAATCTACTTCCTTAGGTCTAAAGCCTAAGACCTTCAAAGTAGCTATCTCACGAGTTCTCTCTGCCACATTAACCTGTGTTAAGTTAATCAAAACCACAAGAGCCAAAGAACCAGCTGCCAATATAATTACCAAAATAATTAAATCCAAGGCCTTAATCATATTCTCAAAGTTGGCAATCATATTACTGAAATCAAAAGTACTAGAATAATCCTTAAGTAACAAAGTATCCTTATTCAAGCTTTCGACATCATTAGACATTACCGCAATACTTGTATCATGTACCTTTTCATTAAAAATTTTATTATAGTAATCATCAGACATAAACAAATAATGTTGGAAATACATCTCACAAATATCCGCAATAATCACATCAGCCTTAACACCATTGTAAGATTCAACAGTAATGGTATCGCCCTTCTTGAGCTTATGATTCTTAGCATACTTTTCAGAAACAATAACACCACTATTTCTTAAATTCAAAATAGTCTTCTTATCAGTCTTGCGCAAATCCAATATCTCTAAAGCCTCACCAGTATCCATAACCTCTACAGTAATAGAATCAAGCTCCTCATTATCCTTATAGGCAGCTGAAGAATAAGACATAAAAGGCACTACTGTTTCGTTACTCACATCAGCTTTTAAAATATCTACATTCTCATCAACATGTAAATCATTCTCTAATTGAATTGTATAGTTATAGTTAAAAATACTATTATATTGAATCTCAACTACATCCCTTACTGAATCCTTAATGCCAAAACCAACTACCAGTAAACCAGTACAGCCAGCCACGCCAATAACTGTCATAAAGAATCTTGACTTATATCTTATTAAATTACGGGCTGTGATCTTAGATGTGAATGATAACTTATCCCATATAAAAGGAAGCTTTTCAATAAATGTTTGTTTTGTAAGCTTAGGAGCCTTTGGACGAAGTAATGAAGCAGGAACTTCATTCAAGTCACTTTTCACAACAAGATAAGTCACCAACATCATCAATAATGAGAATGCTAGAAAAGAGATAAGCACATAACCTATCGGATAGAACAAGATCATCTTAGGAAGCTTATACAAAAGTCTCCAACAAGTATAAATTACAGATGGAAAAAGTATTTGACCAATAATAATACCTATTACACAACCTATTAAACTTGCCAAGAAGGCATAACCTACATACTTACCTATGACTTCCTTCTTAGTGTAACCAAGAGCTCTAAAAATACCTATTTGACCCCTTTGTTCATCTACCAAACGAGTCATGGTTGTCATACAAACTAAAGCTGCTACCAAATAAAACAACAATGGAAAAGCATAACCAATGGCTGTCATTTGTTTACAAGTTGCCTCAAACATATTACTACTATAGTGAGAATCACGATCTAGTATCATCCAATTAGCTTCAGGAAGCGCATCAATATCCTGTTGAGCCTTAATAAGCTTTGCGTTAGCCTTTTCTATTTCTTGTTCAAACTTCTTTAAATTCTCATTATATTCTTCTAAACCGCTATTATACTTTGCCTCACCGATATTAACTTGATATTGTAAAGTACCAATCTTTTGTCTATAAGTCTTTAAATTCTCGTTAGCCTCATCAATTACTTTTTGTAGAATTGCAAGTTCATAAACATTATCACTACCATTAATCAAAGAATCTAAACCACTTCCTAACATATTCAAAATCGTTTGAACATCAATATTTTCAATCTCATTCATCTTATTTTGAATTTGTTCATCGCTGATACCCAATTCTTCTTTTTTATGATCTAGGGTATCCTGATAAGACTTTACTGTTTTCTCTAAACTACTAATAGCTGAATTTAAACTTGTGATTTGAGCCTTATAAGTAACTAAAGTGATATGAGCATCATCTAATTGTCTTTTCGCATCAGCCAATTTAGCCTCATTCTCATTCTTCTCTGTCTCAAACTTTAGTTTATTCTCATCTAATTCATTTTGAGCTTTCTCAACCACGATATCCCTATAAGTACCCTGATTGACAAAAGCAGTCTCTTCAACATTTGTCTTTAAATCAGCTACATAATCCTTATATGCCTTGGTATAACTTGTATATTCATCAGCACCATCTAAAGTTAAATAAATAGTCTTATATTGTTCACCAATAAAATTAGTATTAGAAACAAGAACTACCGCATTAAGCTCTGTATTATTTAAAGTAGAAGTACCTAGCATCTTAGATGTATAAGCAGGCGACTTAGCTAAACCTGCAATAGTATATTCATCATATCTAAGCTCATTAGAAAGTTCATCTTCACTATTTAGATAAAACTTTAACTTCTCACCTATCTTATAAGAACTATCAGTAACTGTAGTTTCAATCAATAAACATTCATGATTATTCTTAGGCTCTCTTCCTTCATATACCTCATACTTATTGACATCACGATTAAGTTCTTCAACCCTAACTACAATTTCCTTATCGTTATCACCCTTGGCATAAGTATCGACAAATCTAGAGGCAAAAACATCCTTTACTCCATCCGTTTCCCTAATCTTAGCCACATCATCAGCACAAAATCCATAGGTTGAATATAATTGTAAATCCTGTAGATTATTATCATCATTATACTTATCCATGCTTTCTTTTAGGATTGTAGAACTAGACATTAGACCCATCATAAAGCCTGAACCAATAAGAACAATCAAAACAAGTGAAATAAAACGCTTATATGTTTTCTTAATCATTCTTAAAGTATCTAAATTAAAAGTCTTCATAATTAGTATTCAATATCCTCAATACTCATTGGATTTTCATTAATCTCAACTGATTCAATATGACCAGATCTAACTCTAATAATCTTATGGCCCATATCTTTTAAAGCACTATTATGAGTAACAATCACAACCGTCATCTTTTCTTTAAAAGCTAAGTCTTGTAAAACCTTTAAAACTTGTTTACCAGTAACATAATCTAGAGCACCAGTTGGCTCATCACATAATAATAACTTTGGATTTTTTGCCACTGCCCTAGCAATTGCCACACGTTGTTGTTCACCACCTGATAATTGACTTGGAAAGTTATTAACTCTATTCTTTAAACCAACTAAATCTAATACTTCTAAGGCGTCTAGAGGATCTTTAGATATTTGTAGAGCTAATTCTACATTTTCCTTAGCAGTTAAATTTTGAACTAAATTATAGAATTGAAACACAAAACCTATATCAAAACGACGATAATCAGTCAATTCACTTTCAGTTGCGTTAGATATATCCTTTTCATCGACTATAACACTACCAGAAGTAGCCGTATCCATAC
>CAKUQM010000054.1 GCA_934675465.1 uncultured Erysipelotrichaceae bacterium
TATCTATACAAGAAACACGGCAAATCATATATGATTACACCTAACCTACAAGGAGCTATTAATTGATAGCTCTTTTATTTTGAACTACCGAGAAATCCTCGGTAGTTGAACTATACTCAAAATTAACGTGTTATTTTCCAACAATTCACCCTCATCAAAAATATTCTTAAGATGCTTAGATATCACCGTTCTATCCCTTTGAAAAAGCTCTGCCATCTGTTGTTTAGATAACCATACAATCTCCCTATCATCACTTACATTTACTTCCAACTCCAATTCTCCATTTTTAAATACTATAACTTCATTTTCCATATCTTTATACCTCACTTGTAAGGTGATTATAGAAAGGAAATGGATGTTATTATTCCCAACATATTCCCATATTTTTGCCATTGTCAATGTGGAAAAGTAGATAAAAAAGGTTGTCCATATTACATAGACAACCGATTCAATTTAATTAACTAACAGTATTAATTAAATACTCTTTTGCATAGTGATCTTCCAATCGCTACCAACACCAATGTTATATGCCTTGGCGAATGAGCCTTGGTTAATCGCAACAGCGATATGATAAGAAGAGTTCATATAAATAATAGGAGTTGAAATAGGCACATCCGCAAAAGACTTACCATAGTTAATTGTATTTGTATAAACACAAACATCTCTGTTATAAATCTTTACTAGGACATTATCACCAAACTTAAATCCACACTTCTTGAATTCTTCATAAGGAATAGAAGTCCATAATGAACCAAAACGAACATCAAGAATATCAATTTGGCCCTTAACACCATTTTCAATCTCTTTGCAACCATATAGCTCTAACTCAACAACATCCTCAACATTAAGCTTTGGACCAACGCCTTCCATATCGATAGTATTAGAAGCAAGTCTAGCACCAGTATAAGCATAAACATCACGACCATGGAAAGTATAAGATAATTCAGAGTTCTTTAAACGATTAACTCTTTCTTCAATCTCTCTTACTTCCTCAATACCAACAAACTTATTAATATGAGTCAAAGTACCATTATCTGGAGTAACAATATATTGACCAGTCTTAGTCTTCGCTACAACTGACTTACGAGCACTACCAACACCTGGGTCAACAACTGATACAAACACTGTTCCTTCTGGCCAGTAACCAATTGCTTGGAAAAGTCTATAAGAAGCGTCAAAGATGTTATATTGAGGAATATTATGAGTCAAATGACGAATATTCAAGCTTTGAGAAACACCAAAAGAAACACCTTCCATAGCACTAATAGCGCCATCATCTAAACCGAAATCTGTTTGAAATACTAATAAATTATTCATGTTCAAATACCAACTTATAACCCTTTCTAAAATCTAAATCATAATTCTTACATAAATTGCCAACTACCTCAGCTAAAGCCATATTATTTAATTCATTATTGTAAATCATAATAGACTTAGCAGGGGCCTTACCGAATGAATCATAATAAGGAAGATTCCAACTATAAACTACCTCATCATTTAAATAAATAGTAGTCTTAACATTGTCACCCATCTTAAAACCCATTTCCTTAAATAAATCCAATGGGATATTAGTCCAAAGATTACCAAAGTTAGGATCATTAATCTCAAAAGTACCCTCTAACTTGCCATCAACAATTTGTGCCTTACGAATATCATGTCTAACAATCTCTTCAACTGGATAAGTAGGACCAACTTCCTCAAAACTAATCTTGCCACTAGCTAACTTAGCTGCACAATAGCCAAATAAATCACGACCATGGAAAATAGAAACATAACCATTATCATCACGATGAAGTCTATTAACAGTTTCATCAATCTCTCTTACTTCCTCGATACCCCACTTGTTATAAACATGAGTCAAGCTGCCATTATCTGGAGTAACGATAAAATAACCATTCTTAGTCTTGGCAACACAAGCCCTTCTAGCTGTACCAACGCCTGGGTCAACAACAGACACAAAAATAGTGCCCTTTGGCCAGAAATCAATATATTGATACAATCTGAATGATGCAGAATAAGTATCATATTGAGGAATTTGATGTGTAGCTGTAATACACTCAATATCTAAATCAACACTCTTAACAACACCCAACATTGAAGGTACAGCACCTTCTGCATAAGTGAAGTCCGTTTGGAACACCAACATCTTCTTCATAAATTAAATCTCCATTTCAATAAATCTTTCAAAAGTCTTGTAATAGATTTCTAAAGCCTTAACACAATCATCAAGCTCCACATATTCATCAACCTGATGAGCTAAGTTTTCTTTATTAGGCATATTCATGCCAAAGGTTACACAATGCTTGAACACCTTAGAATAAGATACACCACCTGACACATAAGGCTTTAAACCATCATGCATAACACTATCATAAACATCTAACATCTCCTTGATATAAGGATCATCCAAACTATTCAAAGTTGGAGGATCATCATAATCCAAAGAAACATTAAACATAGCTTTTTCTTTAAATTTCTTAGTCAACTCAGCGCTTGTTAAAGTAGCAGGATATCTTGCATCAACCTGACCATTAATCTTACCATCCTTAATAATTAAACGGCCCAAGTTAACAGTCAAACAAGTATCAAACACCTCACCAACCTTAGAATCTAATCCGGCACCATAGTCCTCACCCAAAATATCATAAAGGTTCTTACACAATTCGTCTTCACAAATCTCAGTTAAACCCTTCAACAAGACATTAATCGCATTAACACCATCAAAACATCTTGAACAATGCACTGCCACACCATCTGCATGAATAACAGTCTTACCATTAACACTAGTTACATTTGCCTTCTTATCTAAGAAGTACTTCCTTAATTCTTCTGTATACCTATCATCCTTAAGTGTACAATCAACATAAGGAGGAACCACATTACACTGAATACCACCATCAAGTGACTCAATAACACCATCATAATCGCCACTTATTGTCCACATCAAAGCACCCTTTTCACCAATGACCATAGGGAAAGTGCCATCAGGCGAAAACGCAAACAATGGTTTCTTAACCGCTGAACAATAATGACGCATATCATCCATCGTACGCTCTTCATCGCTACCGAATACTACCCTAATCTCTCTTTTTACATCCGGATACTTATTTCTTAATTCTCTCAAAACTAAATAAGACAAGAAAGCAGCAGTCTTCATATCTTCACTGCCACGACCATAAAGTTTACCATCTTTAATCACAGCACCAAAAGGATCATATGACCACTTATCATCAACGCTGACAACATCCAAGTGACTAACTACATCAATTCTTTCATCTTCATTATCAACATAGCTGATAGATATAGCCTTGTTATCATAATCCTTAACTATAAAACCATCTTTTATAGCCAAGTCCTTCATGAAATCCAAAGCCTCTTTGCAACCCTTTCCATAAGGATGTAAATCATCAACAGTATTCTCATCATAAATAGAATTGATCTTCAACAAAGACCTTAAAGTTTCAAGATTATCATCAAATATTTTCTTATAATCCATATAATTACCAATAAATCCACATCTTAGTAGGGAAAGTAACTACTCTAGAATAAATAGAATAGAAAATTACAAACGCAAACACAATAAGATAGAAGGCAATAAAAATCTTCTCGCCCTTAATAATCTCATGCTCAGCATAATAAGTTCTCTTCTTATGCTTACCAAAACCTCTTAAATCCATCGCATTGGCAATATCATTAACTCTATCAAAAGATGTGATAACCAAAGGAATCAAAATCATAACCGTTTGTTTCAAACGCTCAAACGGAGAAGCCTTCTTCTTATCTAGTTCTAGACCTCTACATTGCATAGAGATAGAGATATTCTCATAATCTCTAGAAATATCAGGAATATATCTAAAGGCAATCTCAACAATAGAACCAAACTTATAAGGAAGACCAATAGAAGTCAAACCAGCAGCCATCTCACTTGGCGTAATTGAAATAATAAAACACATTGAAACCAAGAAAGAAGTAAGCATCTTCAAAAGTCTAACTCCTAGATACCATAAAGTACCCCTTGTAACCACTAGATAACTATTAAACGCAAACAAGACTGTATCATCATTTGTTAGTGATAAACCATAATGAGGATCAGCCAACCAGAACAAGAAGATATTAAAGACATTCATCAACACAACAATGATAATAATAATCTTCAAAGTCTTCCACTTAGGCTTTAGTGAAATTAGACCAATTAGTGCAAGTACAAATAATGGTGCAATCAAACGGAAATCAAAAGACATCATTACATAAACAATTAACACAATAAAAAGTCTAACCTTAGTAGTACCTGTCAAACGATGAAGAAAAGTTGAACCAGGAGTAAGATTAATAATATCACTATGATTCATGTCTTCTTCTCCTTTCCTCGCTAATAAACGAATCAATCATAAGTTCTGGCTTAACACCAATTCTCTTTGCCAAAGTATAAAGTGAAGTTTGTTTAAGATTAGCCATCTCAATAATCTCATTATTAGACAAGATCTTATAAACAGAATCATCACCAACACACTTTCCTTCCGCAAACACGATAGCCCTATCAGTATATTCAATAGCCAAGTGCATATCATGAGTAATAAACAAGATAGTAATACCATAGTCCCTATTTAATTCCTCTAAGAATGACATAATTTCGGTATATACCTTATAATCTTGTCCTGCAGTAGGTTCATCAAGCACAATAATCTCAGGCTTCATAGCTAAGATAGAAGCGATAGTAACTCTCTTCTTTTGACCATAGCTTACAACACCAACTGGCCAATTACGCATAGGCCACAAGTTACACATCTTTAAAGCCTCTTCAATTCTCTTTTCGATTTCTTCGTCACTATAGCCATTTAGTTTTAGTCCCAAAGAAACCTCATCTTTGATGATATCCTTAACAAGCATCTGATTAGGATTTTGCATAACATAGCCAATCTTTTGGCCAATTTCCTTAATAGAATACTTTAAATAATTCTCACCATTTAAAAGTATCTCACCATCAAGTGGTCTAATAACCCCACACAACATCTTAGCGATAGTAGACTTACCAGCACCATTTTTACCAACAATCGCAATCTTCTCGCCCTTATAGACCTTAAAAGATACATCATCAAGAACCTTCACATTACGATTCTTATACTTATAAGAAACATTCTTTACTTCTAGTAAGCATTCATTGCTCTTTTTCACATCACTAGTCTTAACACTAGTAAAATAAGAAACCAATTTTTCCTTATACTTATCAAGATTCATAGAGAAGATATCACTTGGATGATCATCTTCACTAAACTTACAAGAAGCCATATTCAAAGCACTTAGATAAAGCGGTTCTCTAATGCCATCTTTTCTAAGCTTTTCACTACATAATAATTTATCAGGAGTAGTATCGGCGATAATCTCACCATCACACATCAAAATAATACGATCAACAGGTCTATATAAAACATCTTCTAAACGATGCTCAATAATTAACACTGTCTTCTCATTTTTCTTTTGAATTTCATCAATTAAAGCGATAGCTTGATTACCCATTTGAGGATCTAGCGCAGCTAGAGGCTCATCAAACAACAAAATTTGGACATCATCATGCATGATACCAGCAAGAGAAACTCTTTGTTTCTGACCACCAGAAAGATTATATGGAACAGATTCTAAGAAATCTTCCATATGAACAATAGTAGCCGCATCCTTAACTTTCTTAAGCATCACGTTTCTTGGAACCATATTATTTTCTAAAGCATATGCGATATCTTCGCCCACCGACAAACCAACAAACTGGGCATCAGAATCTTGTAATACTGTTCCAACAACCGAACTTAATTTAAAAATGCTGGAAGTAGAAGACTCTACTCCAGCAATTTTACATGAACCCTTTATTTCACCATTAAAAGAGAATGGAATAATTCCATTGATACAATTAGCAAGAGTTGACTTGCCACAACCAGAAGGACCTAGTAATAATACCTTCTCTCCCTTGTAGATAGTTAAATTGATATTCTTTAAAGTAGCTTCGTTTTGAGATTTATAACGAAAACTAAAATCCTTGAACTCAATTATAGGCTCTTTTAACATAATTATTCTTTAGTTAGGTTTGTAGCTTTTGCGTTTCTTGCAGCTAATGCCTTAAGAATAGGAATACCAGCAACAACAAGTACAATTGTATTAGAAATACCACCTGTTAAAGATTGAATAAAAGTAATAGTTAATTCTGATTGATATAACAATGCAGAGAAAATAGGTGTAACAACACCAAATGCTAATGCATTACCAACAACCGCAACAATTACATAGATAATCATTTGCTTTGCATCAAACTTACCGTTTTCGATATCAGCACCATATAACTTTAAGCAACCAACACAGAAGCCTAAGAAAGCATTACCGATTGACCAGTCAAACCACATGCCCCAGCCACCGATTAAGTCAGCTAAACAGTTACCTAAACCACAAGCTAAAGCTGCAGGTAGAGGTCCAAATAGTCCGCCAACGATAACAGGAACGATCATAGCTAAAGTTAAGTTTGTGTTTGTGAAAACCTTAATAGAAGCATAGTCCATTAAGACGCCAAACAATGCAACACCAATCGCAACACCAACAATTGTCTTAGTATCCCACTTACCAAGAAGAATCTTACCAACACTTTGTTTTTCCATTTGAAAAATCTCCTCCTAATTTTCTGTCCACCAAATAAATAAAGCCCATCAAAATAGATGGGCATACCTATCATTTCCCAAAAGCCTTAATATAAAGCTAAAAAAGAACTAATGAACAAAAATATCATACCATTAAAGCCAAAAAATTCAATACCTTATTTAATACTAAATGAATTATTTAACACTTCACTACCATATATGAATAAAACTTTAGAATCACCATCAATATTAAGCAAATCACTACTGTAATATCTTAAATCAATTAATTCTATTTCACTAAAATAAGGAACCAACAATGGTGCAATACTAGATGTATATGAATCTCTAAAAATAATCAGTTTTCTATCCTCAACATTCTTATTCACAATCTTTAAATAAGCCTTAGGACCATTTAAATAAATACTATATGGATCAAGCGATTCAAGTTCTGACACATTATAGACATCCAATAAGTCTTTATCTTCAACACTATAGACCTTTATACTATTCAACAAATCATTAGTTAAATAAGTAATCGTATCAGGTTTCATACTTATAGCCATCTTGGCATATAAAGAACCATAGAACTTATCATATGTATTAAATGAATATTCTATATCTTTTTCTTCTACATCACACAACTCTAGTATCTTACTAACAACACTACCAAGTCTTTCCTGTTTAAGATGAATATCAGTACGATAATAATCTGATAATGACAACAAATCTTTCAATGAGTGATAATTATCCATTCTTACCCCAAGATACTCATCAATCTCTTCACTCACATTATCCAAACCAGCATAATGATTCTTTAAAGGAATAGCTATAAATTCATAGTCATTAATATCAAACCTTGTAATAATTTCATCCACCTTAGCAACAATATTATCCAAAGATTTATAATTTGTTTCCGTCAGCTCAAACAAGTAATCATCCTTAATAGTCACCTTATTATTAATCGAAATATTAAAAAGATTATAGTTCACAAAACCCTTCACTTCCCTAAAGTCTTGTCTAAAGATAAAATGATCACTTAAATATTTATCTAAATCATCAAAGAAATTATTATTGTCTTTTATTTTAGGAAAAGCCTTTAACTTCCTTCTTTCATAAATCGATATTTCTTCCTTATTAAAAAGACTTATAAAACCAAATAAGCTAATAAAAGATACAAATATAATAATCAATAACTTTTTCATAAACTAAAACCTAAAATATAAGAACGGCATAAAAGTCGCATCAATAATATATGCTGTTGATACAATCAATAACAAGACCACCAGTACTATATTAAGCAAATCCTTATTCTTTAACCTAGAATAAATATTTTTACATAATGGCGTAATACCAACGATACACACAGCAAAGAACACCACATAGTTCTTTAAATAGAATAAGGTTTCCTTATCAACTAAATATTTGAAATTAAATAATCCAACTATGAAATTTTTAATATCCAAAAGATTAGAATGATTAAAAATCACAAAAGAAATATTCACAATCAAAGTTGTATACACAAAACCAATTATCTTATGCCTATCAAAAAAACCTCTAAAGACAAATTTTTCAATTATTAAAACTAAGCCAAAATATAAGCCCCAAAGAATAAAGTTATAATCAGCACCATGCCAGAAGCCTGTTAAAAACCATACTACAAATAGATTAAAAATATATCTACCATTAGAACATCTACTACCACCTAAGGGAATATAAATATAATCTTTTAAGAAAGATGATAAAGAAATATGCCATCTATGCCAAAAATCTTTAACTGATGTTGCGATTAGAGGATAATTAAAATTCTCTAAGAAATGAAAACCAAATATCAAAGCCATACCAATAGCCATATCACTATAGGCACTAAAATCATAATATAACTGCATCGTAGCACTAATCATTTCCAAGAAATAAGACAAGCTTGAACGAAGTTTAATAGCACTCAATACTTTCACAATACTACCTAGAGTATCCGCAATCACAACTTTCTTAAATAAACCTACACAAAAACGGGTTATGCCCCTACTTGCATCATCAACATTTTCTTTTCTATCAATCAATTCTTCATTAACAGTCTCATATCTTACAATAGGACCTGCGATAAGTTGTGGAAAGAAAGTTAAGTAAGTGCCAAAGTTAATAAATGACTTACTAGCCTTTACATCACCCCTATAT
>CAKUQM010000055.1 GCA_934675465.1 uncultured Erysipelotrichaceae bacterium
AAGAAGATTTAAAAGATAATTATGCTTATTATCTTAAGGGTAATAAGGGAAGGATATTAAAGACAATCGCTTATGAATAAGATTATTCTAAGATTTATTATTGTGAAGAAACAAAAGGCTTTGGAGGTTGTCTTCGATGGTCGTTTAACGATGGAGGAGAATTTCAAGTTACTTAGTGAAATATATGAGATTGGTTCAATAGAAAAGACCTATGTTGTGGATATTAATAAGAAGGTAGCTCTTAAGAAGGATATTCCTATTTCATCTTTCAATTTCAAGAATTTTAAGACACTTTATCTATTTTAGGTATGAATGAAAGATTGTAGTTTAAAAGTTTTATTACCTACCTTAAAGTTGTCAAAGAAGGAATATGGAATAGTATATCATGCGATAAATACCAACTATTATCCTAAACATTATCAAAATGAAATCATTTTCGAGTATATTGATGATTATGTATATATGGCAGAGAACAACGGGTATAATGAATATAGAATTGTAAGGAGGAACAAAAACAAATGACAAATAGAGAATTGCTACACCAAAAATTATTGGAAATAAATCCAGTGAATGATTTGACTATTGCGTGTGATGCCTTCTTGGATACTGATGAAAAAGTAGATATCGTGTTAAACGATATATTGAGTGGTAAAATCAAGAATAATGATGATTTTGGTTATAAGGTTCTTGAGATTGATTGCGGGCATGATGTAAGGGCTAGAAAATGACAAATAGAGAATTACTACATCAAAAATTATTGGAAATTAACCCACGAAATGACTTAAGAATTGTTTGTGATGCATATTTAGATACTGATGAAAAAGTAGATATTGTGTTAAACGATATATTGAGTGGGAAGATTAAGACCAATGATGATTTTGGGTATAAGGTACTTGAAATTGATTGTGGTTTTGATGTTAGACCGAAAGAAAACTAGAGAAATCTAGTTTTTTTTGTATAATGAAGATAACAAGGAGGTTCCTTATGAAAAGAAAGTTAAGTCAATTAATATTTGTGTTCTTATGCATGATCATGATGTTTCCTATTGGCGTTAGTGGAGATACTGGTCCAAAGCCTTCTGTAACGATAAAGTTTAAGAATATGGGTGATGAATTGTGCTATGGTACATTGTTGGCTAAGGAAGAGTCTACAGGTCCTGCAAGTGCTTGGAATGGTAGCAAAGAAGATATTAATTTAAACTTTGTGGATAGAGATATTTGGGAAGCTTTTGTGAATTATAAAGATAGTGATGGTTTTTATTTTCTACAATGGGCTTGGCTTGTAAGTGATACAAAGGAATTATCTTGGGGCTATTATCCACCTAATGAGTTTAAGGTTTTGTTGTATTATCCAGAATCGAATGCTTTTGTGGTGAGTGATATATGTAAAAGATATGCTTTTGATACCTATTACACAGTGGATATGGATGGTGTTGATATAAGTTCTATTAAATATGATGAAAGTTTAAGTGGTAATCAAAGACTTGATATGCATAAATCGTATGAATTTAAAAATGAAGTAAAGGCTTTAGGATGTAGAATGCTTATCACTGTAGTTGTTGAGGTTTTGATTGGATTATTGTTTAAATTTAGGAATAAGGAATTATTGTATATCTTATTGATTAATGTGATAACTCAAATTATTTTAAATGTTTTATTAAATGTATATACAGGATATGGCTACTATTTTGTTTATTTATTACTAGAATTATTAGTGTTTGCGATAGAGGCTATCTTTTATTGTTTTGTGTTTAAAAAGAAGAAATGGCATTGTGTATTGTATACACTAGTGGCTAATGTATCTTCTTTTGTGATTGGCTTATATTTGGCTAATTTATTGCCTGGTCTTTTCTAAAATTTTGTACTTTTTCACAATTATTGTAAAATTTAAAGGTGCTAAATTATAAGAAGACTTTAAGTTTTATCTTTTTAATAGTTGCGATTTTTGTATTCGCGGCTTTTGATGTACATGCTGAAGATGAATATAGTGTATATGACGCCTCAAATGGCGAGGTAATTGAGACTTTTGAACGCTATAATTCAGCATTAAGCTTTTACAATAATAATCTAGAGGATTATGAGAATTTGGTGTTAGCTCAAGGTGATACTGTTTTATTCATGGAATATGGTATCGTTGAGTTTCAAACCAATGATGAATGTAGCTTGAATGTGGGTTATCGTTCTTTAAGAAGAAATGACACTACTTCTATTAATGGCTGTTACGGTAAGGATGGCTTATATCTTGATAGAAACGGTGATAATGTAAAGTTTGCCTATGCAGGAGATGTAGGTATTACTAGTTTTGATTCTGTTATCTTGCGTCCTTTTGATTCATTAAATGTAAGAGTGTCTTTATATCGTAATCTAGAGGGTGATTTAGCTCATCTTATTAAGACCCAATTAAATAGTGACTATTACGCAAAGGTTTATAAACTAGATAAGGCTCCTGATTTTTTAGAAGAAAATAAAGATTATTATAGCTATGATGGTCATTATTTTTATGAAGATTTCAAGGTGATGAGTGATGATTATAGAAGTGGTACTCATGAAAATGCGGTCAATAGCGAGGCTCCTTTTTATAGTTACTTCCAATATTTATCTTTTAGAAGTTTGTCAAATTATAGTGCTAAAGAGCTTGATGATTTCTTTAAGAATGAATTAAAGATAGTGGGTCGCATGGATAAATATAATGATGATATTAATGATGGAGCTAATAATACCATTAATAGAAGTGAATATTATGACAATTTAGATTCTTTCTTTATCTATCAAAACATCTTTGGGACTAATGCGATGAATTCTTTGGCTATTTCAATGCGTGAGAGTTCTAGTGCTAAGAATCTCAAGACTTATGTGAATCATGATTTATTTACTAATAATGCCTATGATAATGATGAGGAAAGAAATGATAATGCTTATAAGAGTATAGATAAGTCTATCTATTCTTTTGATAAGTATATTTTGTCTAATCATAATGGTAATTATCATTCTTCTTTATATGGGGGAACTTTCTTGGGTGATAAGTTATCTGGTTATACTTTGTTTAATACTTTGGATGCTTATTATGGCGAGAACATATCTTCTAATTATTATTTGTTCGATAAGGCCTTAGGTGGTAAGGATTTGGATTCTTATTGTCTGGGTATTATCTATGATTTAAATCGTTTAACTTTCTATAAGGATGAAGAATTAAGTAAACGTATGTATCGCTTATATGATTTACATAATTATTCTTTGATTATCTTAGATGAGAATGAAAAGTCTTATAAGGTTCAAATTGATGCGAGTTTAAGTGCTGATTATGAATATGACTTTGAAAAGAATGCGGCTTATGTTGATAAGGAAGTCTTTGATTTATTAATTAATGAAGATAAGATGCATGAAAATAAGCTTGAACAAATTACTTATGACTTTGGTGATGGTTTATTTAATAATGAAAGTTCATTGAGCTTTAATAATTTAGAGGGTGTTGAATCACCTTTGATTAAACCTGTTAAAGATGGTTTTGAATTTGTTGGTTTTGATCATGAAAATATAGCTCAATATAAGGAAATAAAGGGTATCAGTGTCTATGCCTTTCCTAATAATGAATTAGATGTGAATTCATATTTAAACTTAGAGGACGCAAAGATCAGAATCAATTATGCCAATGGTTCTAATAGTATTAAGAATATTACTAGTGATATGATTAGTGGTTTTGATAATACTTTGGTTGGTGAACAAGAGATTGCAATTACTTATTGTGGGGTAAGTGTTAGCCAAAAGATAAGTGTTGTAGAAAATAGTAACAAGGTAAAAATAGCTGATTTAGCTAATAAGAATATCAATTCATATAAGGAAAATGGAACTTATGATATTGATGATTTAGAGAAGTTAAAGGGCTATTTAAAGGATACAAAGTATTATTTTGGCTTTGATGATTTAAGATTGTTGGATGAGATGTTGTTCAATGAATACAACGATTATTTAAATTTCGTGGTTTTCCAAAGCGACTTAGATGTATCTATTTCAGGACTATGTGTTAATGTGGATACTAATTTAGCTAAAAGGACCTTGTTTGATGGGCTAATTAAGAATACTTATTATGTGCATATAAGGGATATTAGTAGATCTTCTTATAATAAGTTAGAAGAAATTGGTGAGGCTTATGGATTTGAGAGTGTTTGTGCCTTTAAGTCAACTTTCTCATTGAATTTAAGAAGAATTGATCAAGAAGGTGAAATGATTTATTCAATTAAGCCTAAGGACATGGACCCAAGCAGCATCTATAGTGTTTATTGTCTTGAAGAAAATGGTGATATTGTTAAGTGCAAGACTTATTGGTCAAAGGATAGTGTGACTTTTATTGGACAGGGTCAGGGTTCTTATTTGTTGCTTAGAAAAAAGAGTGTTAATACTTATACTTTCGATTCTATTGATGAGAGTGTTAATCATGAAAATAATGATCCAGATACTCAACAATTTATCTTGTTGTTTGTGGCATACTTGATTGTTGAAATATTTGGAATTATCAATATTCTTTATCATTACATCATTGAAGATAAGTTAAGAAAGAGTGCTCTAGAATATAAGAAGTTATTAAATCTAAAATGAAGTTCTAAGTGAACTTCATTTTAGATAGCTTTAATGATTAAATCATCATCTAATTCTGGGTCAATAAAGATGGTTTTATAGTTCTTTATAGTCACAAAACCAGGTTTAGTCCCTTTAACTTTCTTAAGGTTTTTCGCAAGACAATAGTTAACAGGAACGCTAGAAGATAGTCTACCATTAGAGAAATAGGCAGCTAGATTAGCACACATTCTTAATACTTCTTCACTTGGATTGTCGGTATTAACTACAAGGTGGGCACCATGATAATCTTTGGCATGGAACCACATGTTATTAGGCTTGGCATAAGTAAAGCTTAGATAATCGTTTTGAGTGTTGTTTTTGCCAAAGGTGATGATAGAACCCTTGTATTCAACTTGATAAAGATTAATTTTCTTATTCTTTTTAGGCTTATTAACTTTCTTTCTAAGGTAGCCATATTTAATCAATTCTTCTTTAATCTCTAGGGCATCAGTATAACTTGCGATATCTAATTGTTCCTTTAAAGCATTGAAGTATTCAAACTCTTTCTTGGCAATATCAAGTTGTTCCTCAATATAAACTTTACCTTTTCTTTTCTTGGTATAGTTAGTGAAATATTTGTTGGCATTTTGTTTAATTGAAAGTTTTGGGTCCAACTTAATCTTTTTAGAATTGCCATCATAGTCAATTATTTCAATCTTCTTTAAGCCCTTTTGTTCAAGATTAGAATAAGTGTATAGTAAATCACCGTTTTCCTTATCTTCATTTAGATTTTCACTATCAATAAGACTTTGATTAAGTTTAATTACCTTAGTATCAAAGTGTTTAATTTGTCTTTTTACAAATTTATAGATGTCTTCAGTAACTGTCTTAATTCTTTCTTTTTCATTGGCTTGATAATAAAGAGTGTCGAAACCTTTTTCGATTGAATATTCTTTATATCCCTTGTTTAGATAGGTTAAGGGAATAATATGATAATCGTTGTTGTCTGAGATATATAGTTTATTAGAATCTTTAATTTCATTTAGTATATCCTTATATTCTTCACCATTAGACATACGATAACGTATTTCTTCTTCTAATTGTTTAGAAAAGCCTTGGATTTGTTTAACTAACGATTCGTTGAAGTCAATTTGATTATCTGAGAATGGATTTAATTTGTTTTGGTTTTCAGGTAAATCAAAGTTAGCTCCTTGTAAGATAGTTCTCTTATTATTTAGATAAGGTGGTATCTTCTTAAGGGCATCAATAATCTTGTTAGTTTCTTTATCAATAAGAATCAAATTTGCATACTTACCCATTAGTTCTACGCTTAACACATAATTTTTTTCATCATATAGTTCGTTAAGTGCTCTTATTTCTAGAAGTAAATAACGATCATAATTATTTTGAGTGATTGAAGTGATAATACCATTGGTTAAGTATTTTCTTAGTACCATTACAAAAGTAGATGGTTCTTCAAAGTTAGTATAGTTTTCATTAGATAGAGAAATATGGTTATATACACTGTGTAAAGAAATAACCAAGTTTGTACGTACTCTATCTGCATGTACATTAAAGATAACTTCAGTGTTTGAAGTAGAGTTAATTTTGTTTATACGCATTGGTAAGTGCGTTTCAAGTTCTTCTTTTACTTTATTTAATATAATTCCATCAAGTGCCATAGAATAATTATACTCGATAGTAGTACAATGGTTGATATGAAAAAAGGATTACTTATTGTATATAGTGGGCCAAGTGGCGTTGGCAAGAGTACAATCTTGCATGAAGTATTAAAGGATGAATCATTAAATCTAGAATTTTCTGTTTCAATGACTACAAGACTTCCTAGAGAGGGTGAACTTGATGGTAAGGATTATTTCTTTGTGTCTAAAGAAACTTTCGAGAAGGCAATAAAAGATGATAAGTTCTTGGAGCATGCTAGATATGTTGAGAATTATTATGGAACACCAAGAGACCATGTTGAACAAGAGAGAAATAAGGGAAAGAATGTTATTTTAGAGATTGATGTTCAAGGTGGTCTTCAGGTTATTGAAAAGTGTAGCGATTGTATCAGTATTTTTATTATGCCACCTAGTATTGATGAATTAAGAAATAGACTTAGTGGTAGAGGGACTGAGAAGGAAGAGATTGTCAATAAGCGTATTGACCAGGCTCAAAGAGAAATCAAGCAAGGCAGTGTTTATAAGTATCATGTTGTTAATAATGACGTTGAAACTTCAATTAAAGAGGTTAGTGATATCTTGAAGAAGGAAATGGCTTTATAATGCATATTAGCAAAGAAACTGTTGATGAAGTATTAAAGTTTAGGGATGATAGGGATTGGAAACAATTCCATGATCCTAAGGACTTAGCAATTTCTATTTCTTTAGAGGCTAGTGAATTATTAGAGATATTTCAATGGTCTAGGGATGATGTCTATTGTCTTGATAAGATTGATAAGATTAAAGAAGAACTTGCGGATGTTGTCAATTATTGTATCTTAATGGCTGATGCGTGTAACTTGGATCTTGATAAGATTATTACTGATAAGATTAAACTAAATGCGGCTAAGTATCCTGTTGATAAGGCTAAGGGGACTAGTACTAAATATAATGAATTGTAAATGTTGGGTGACCAACATTTTCTTTTGGGTATAAAAAAACAAGAACCATAAGATTCTTGTTTTTAAAATACTTATTACTTTGAGTAGTATTCGACAACTAGTAATTCTTTTACTTCTTGGTTTAATTCTTTTCTTTCAGGAAGTCTTACGAATTTACCTTTTCTATTGTCTTTATCAACTTCAACGAAGTCCTTGAATGCAACTGTAGCTTCTAGTGCATCAGCAATGCTTGCCATGTTTCTTGAAGATTCTTTAACTTCAATTGTTGCACCTGGAAGAATTCTTGCACTTGGGATATCAACTTTCTTACCATTTACAAGGATATGTCCATGGTTAACAAGTTGTCTAGCACCACGTCTTGTTCTTGCAAAACCCATACGGTATACAAGGTTATCAAGTCTTGATTCTAGTAATACAAGTAGGTTAGTACCTGTAACGCCTTCCATTTTTTCTGCTCTTAAATAAGTGTTGTAGAATTGCTTTTCATTTAAGCCATAAAGATTTCTGATCTTTTGCTTTTCGGCTTGTTGTAAACCGAAGTTTGAAAGCTTAATTCTCTTGTTTGCACTACCGTGCTGACCTGGAATATAAGGTCTCTTGCTTAATTCTTTACCTGTTTCTAGGATAGAGAAGTTAAGACGACGAGATATACGCCATACTGGTCCTGTGTTTCTTGCCATATTTTTTCCTCCCATTGACAATTCAGTTAGAGGTGTAAATCATTCTAAGGATGTGTTAGTATGCAATGTTCACCCATTACGCTAGGCTACTTATATTCCCAGATGGGCTACTAACGCGCTTCTTTAGAACTTTACATGCGTCCTTAAACTGCCTATTTATGTTATCAAATGTTAATACTAGAGTCAATTGAAAAATATCGTATGTGATAGTAAAATTATACTGTTTAATCAAGAGGAAAATTATGAGCGAAAACGTTAAGTATGGTATCATTGCCGGTTTGTTGTTGCTGGCTGTAATAATTGTTTTGGTTATTGTGAATAACACAAAGAAGACCAATATCAAGAAGTCTATTGATGATTTAAATGTCCGTTTTAATGGTGTTAAGACCATTCCTTTAGCTTTTAAATTGTCTAAGGCTCAGGCAATGGCAAAACGAAACGATGAAACCGCTACTGAAGTTAAAGAATATTATGAAAAGTATGAAGAGGCTCAAAGACATATCGATTCTATTGCGGATATGTTAGAGAATATCGAAGATTCTTTCGCTTGTAGAAACTATAAGTCTTGTAAGGAAGCTTTACAAATTATTTCCGAGAATATTGATGATAGTGAAAAAGAAGTTAGAGATATCGATAAGTTCTTGGAAAAGTTTTCTAAGAAAGAGAACGATCAACGTGAAAGCTCTGCTAGATTAAAGGAAGATTTTAGAGAATTAAAATTATATATTAATAAGAATAAGGTTGCTTTATCGATTGCTAATGATGGAATCGATAAGAAGATTCAACATATTGAAGATCTTTTCTCAAAGAGTGAGGAATTCATGTATGTTTCTGACTATATTAGTTCTAAAG
>CAKUQM010000056.1 GCA_934675465.1 uncultured Erysipelotrichaceae bacterium
TCATTATCAATATCACCCTTTAAACTACATAAACGAAAATTTCAATGAAAAGAGAAAATATCGTTAATATTTAACCTGTTTGTTTAGACATCTTTAGGTCTTCAAGAAGTGCCTACTTATAGTACCAAAGATAGGGGGCATATGCAATAGAAAAATTGTTTTTTTGTTTTTTACTTAAAGTAGAAATTTTTCTCTTTCCTTCTACAAATACTTAATATAAAAGAGAAATCACTGTTTCTCCCTTTGTTCTTCATCAAATATCAATTCGAAATATTTCATTATATAGTCATTAATACAAGAAAAATTAAATGGTCCTTCTTGTTTCTTAATCATATTTAATAGTTTATTCATTTGTTTATCGATGATTTTCTTAATATCATCAGAATATTTCATTTTATTGGCGTGATAATGATATTCATTCTCATCAAGAATCATATAAGATCCATCAGGAAAAACCTTAACATCCAAATCATAATCAATATTTTTAACCGCTTCGCCATCATATAAACTAGGAGAAGCCAAATTACAATAATAATAAATGCCTGTCTTTCTAACCATCGAAATTATATTGAACCAAACATCATTATAATAAAAACAAATCGCTGGTTCTTTGGTTAGCCATTTACGCTTATCCGCTTCTACAACCCAGGTATGATCCGTAACCGCTACAACACAGTTATCAAAAACATCTATCACATAAGCCTTTGACCATGTACGATGCAAACTTCCATCATGTTTATAAGATTGGACAAAGACACTATCTCCTACTTTTATATCCTTAAAACTCATAGCATTCATTATACACCTAATCCTTACTTTGAATAATTAGCACCCTTCCCTTATTAATAGTCAATGTACAAAATTTATCTAAAATTTCATTGCTGGTAGTGTAATTATCGTTGATATCTAAATCAACATTATCCAAATTATAATAACAGGCTTCTACTTTTACATTAGCTTTTTCAAAAACAAATAATGACAAATACTTATATTCATCTTTATAAATAACATGTACACCCTCATCTAAACAATACATTTTATTATTTTCATCAAATAAAGTAATATTTAAACTACTTAAATACAATATTTTAATATTTAGTAAGTTATGGTCTTGTCTGCCACCTAAGCAGCCATATACTTCTATTTCTTTATAGCCAAGCTCTTCAACATACTTTAGAGCATGTTCCATATCAGTATCATCTTTAATTGGATTTAACTTAACCAACTTCTTACAATGCATTTTAATTGTTTCTAATTCATCATCAGCAACTGAATCAAAATCACCTATTCCAACATCCATTTCAATATTTCTTAAAGCCAAATATAGACAACCCTTATCAACACCAACTAAAAAACCATCATATTTATCTTTAATAATCGGATTAAAGCCAGACACTATATAACATTTTTTCATCAACATAATTATAATGGGTTATAATATCATTTGTGAACAGGGGTGCAAGTAATTGCTGAGAAATACCCTTATCACCTGAACTAGTTAATGCTAGCGTAGGGAGTTTCAAAAATATTTTGAGTACCTTACGCCTGCGAATCATTCGGAGGTATTTTATTTTATGAACAAAAAAACTAGAAAAATCGTCTTTGTAGGTCTATACATTGCCCTAGCCGTAGTCCTACAATATGTCTCTGGCCTAATCCCATTCTTGCAAATGCCAAATGGTGGTAACATTGATCTTGGTGTAATTCCAGTATTAATGGCATCTTATCAATTTGGCTACAAAACCGGTATCTTCACAGGCTTATTATGTTGGTTAATCAACTTAGTATTAGGTATTAGCGGTTCATGGTTTGTATCTATACCACAATACTTATTCGACTACATTCTACCAGTTTCATTATTAGGTCTAGCAAGTGCATTTCCTAAAATTGGTAAGATTAATAATATCTACACTGGTGTTACTGGTGCTATGATTCTTAAATATTTATCACACGTATTATCTGGTGTATACTACTGGTTCCCAGAAACAACATATGCAGGTTCATTAGCATCTTGGTTATTCTCATTAAACTACAACCTATACTACAACCTAGCTACACTAATTGTTGCCTTAATCGTAGTTGTTGCCATCATCAGTAAACTTGATAAGAATAACGAATTTAAAGCAGTTAAAAAATAGTATACAATAGTAGTCGTGAATGACATTATTATTGAACAAACAAAAGAAATATTAGAAACAGAACATATTCTTAGTGCTCTATCAAACATCAGTGCACTAATTTATCACGAAATTCCTTTTATTAGTTGGGCAGGTTATTATTTCTATAATAATAACGAGCTAATTCTCGGTCCATTTCAAGGTAAAGTAGCATGTTCTAAAATTAAAGTTGGCAAAGGCGTATGTGGCGTATCATTTGAAAAAAGAATATTACTAAACGTACCTGATGTCCATAAATTTGAAGGACATATAGCTTGCGATAGCGAATCATGTAGTGAACTTGTTATCCCGCTTATGTATGAAGATAAAATCTTTGGAGTTCTTGACTTGGATTCTAATCAATATTATCGCTTTGGTAGTGCTGATGAAGAATTATTCACCGAGATTGCTGACTTAATTTCTAAAAAACTCTATAACTTAAAAGCACTTCGCTAACCATACACAAACGGTTAAACGAAGTGCTTTTTCTTTAATTACTTTTCACCAATAATCTTTATACCAGCTGACCTTCTAAGTTCATCAAGTATCTTCATGTTATGTAAAGTTAACATCAAATAGTCATTAGCTTTACGATAATTTTTATAATCATACATTAATTTAAAATCATTAATTTCATCAAGATATTGATTCTTAGTCACATAAGCTCTTTCTTTTACAGTTCCATCATTTAAGCAAATACGATATTCGTTAAAATTACTTGGCGCCATGTTGCATTCAATATAACCTTCTTCACCCCTAATAGAAAAACCGCTGCCACCATTAGCATCTTTCCCGTTAATAGAATTTACAATAAAATCATCATACTTTAAAATCGCAACACCAGAAGTATCAATGCCTCTTTCAATATTAGGAAAATACTTAACAGCCTTAGGCAATCCAAATAAGCCTATAATAAACGAAAGATTATATACACCCAAATCCATTAAAGCACCACCTGACATCTCAGGATTAAAAGCACTAGTAACTTCACCATTTTTAAATCGATCATATTTAGAAGAATACTTATAAAAATCCACATTAACCGTTCTAATACGACCAATTTTTTTAATATCATCCTTCAATTGTTTAAAGGCTAAATTATGAAGAGTAGTAGTCGCATCAAATAAGAAGCACTTTTGAGAATTAGCCAATAAAACCAAATCCTTCGCTTCTTCCAAGTTAGAACACATAGGTTTCTCACAAATAACATTTTTCCCTGCTAGTAAGGCTTTCTTCGCATATGAATAATGCAGATGATTAGGAAGAGCTAAATAAACAGTATCAAAGATATCTGAAGTTAAAACCGCATCATAATCATTGGCATTATAACTAACATTATTAGCTCTTGCGAACTCTTCGGTTTTTGTAGCATCTCTACCAACACAGGCAAAAACTTCAACATTAGCCATTTTAAAAGCTTCAATTAATAATGAACAAATTTTACTAGTCCCAACAGTTACAATTCTCATATTTCTTCCCACCACTTCTTAATTTCAAATCAACAATTAGTTATATAAATATTCTAATACAGAAATCGCATCAATAAAATGATAGTTTTCATTAGCTACATAAGGATTACCAGGTGCACTAGCTAAAATCAACAAATAAGATCTGCCACCAGTAGAATATAGAACCATTAGATTCTCTCCTGCCTCACCTGTAAAACCAGTTTTACCACCATATATCGTGATCTCATCAAAATAATTCTCTAAACTTCTTAAAGTGCTTCTAACCGTAATGCCATCATCCAAAGTATAACGATATGACTTCAAGATTTCCTTTGCATCAGCATTATTCAAAGTATCAATCACAACACGCGCATAATCATCTAAAGTTGTATATAGACTTTCATCATGTAAACCAGTAGTATTAGTAAAATGAGAGTCTTTAATGCCCAAACTACTTAGATTACTATTCATCAAACTGATGAGATCTTTCCCTTGGCTACTAAAATAATTTTCTAAAGCTAAGCCAGCATCACCACCACTAGGTAACACCAAAGCATACAATAAATCTTTCAAAGTATAATCATAATTGACTTTAATGCCAGCCAAAGAAGCATTCGCTTCAATTAATCTTGCATAATCAGCATTTGAAATTGATGAAAACTCATTTAAATCATTCGTATTCTTAACGACCGTATCGAGAGTAACCACTTTAGTTAATGAAGCTGGATAAAACTTATCAAAGATATTTTTGCCATAAAGAACCATAAAATCATTTAAACGCACCAACATATATGACTTAGAATATAAATCCAGATCTAGTTCCTTCATATCGCTATAATCCATTTCATTGATAGTGACATCCTTATCGAATACTTCGATTTTATTCTCAATCTCATATAAAGCGTAAATTAAACCACTCAATATAAAAGATAATAATATTATCAAGAATATCAATCTACCAATTCTAAGTTTTCTCTTCTTTTTCTTCGCCATTTTACCCAAACAATTCCCTATATATTTTAAAAGATTTTAAGTTGATTTCACTGTTCAATTCGTAAAATTCAACCAACAATTTAAAATCATCAAAACTAAATTCAATATCCTTAATAACATCATAATTTTCAAAAGAAGCTTTATTAATCAAACGAAACTTCTTTAAAGTATCAACTTCCATTAAATCTTCGCCTTGAACATGGTTCAAACATATAAAACCACCAAGTCGTTTTGAAATAGACACAACTTTTTTATTCGAGCATATTACACACTGATCTACTTCAGGACTAATACCTGATATCTTTAAAATATATGATAAATAAAGCGATCCTAACAAATAACAATTCTTATTATTTATATTCCTAAACACAAACAATAAGTTATCAAACATATCATAGTCTCTAAGTTCTTTAGACTTAATAGATACTTCAGCTAAGATATCCTTAAAAGCCATTAGTTTCATATTATCGTCATAATAATTCTCCAATAGTTTTCTATCATAAACTGTATACATCGTCTTATTATCTTTATAATCAATTAAAAATTCATATAAACAAAAATTATAAAAATGATGATGACTACTAGTTTTTTTTGAACCCCTAGCTACAAAAGAAAAGAAAAGATGATCTGATGTGAGACAGTCAATCAAAAGATCATTTTCCTTATAATCACTTATTTTTAATACAAGACCCTCTACTTTATCATTCATTAAAATAACCTAAGTCAAACAACTTCTTAGACTTATTCAACCAGTCTTCCTCAACCTTCACAAACAAGTTAAGATAAACCTTCTTGCCAAGTAATTCCTTGATATCCTTACTAGAAGACATATTAATCTTCTTAAGCATAGAACCTTGTTTGCCGATAATAATACCCTTATGAGACTCCTTATTTACAATAATAGAAGCTGTAATCATAGCCTTATTATCTAAATTCTTGAATTCATCAATCTTTACAGCTGTAAAATGAGGAATTTCTTGAGAAGTAAAAAGGATAATCTTTTCTCTAATAATCTCTGAAATTTTAAATTCTAAAGAAGTAACCTCAGTTTGATCAGTTGGATAATACAAAGGTCCTTCGTTTAAATACTTCTCAGCAGTTTTTAATAATTCATCAATATTTGTTTTATTTTGAGCACTGATAGGAATGATTTCTTTAAAATCATAATGACTACTTGCATAGTTACATCTTTCCATTAGCTTTTCCTTATTAACTTCATCAATCTTATTAAAAACGCAGAAGACAGGAATATCAAAACTAAACAGTTTATCTAAAACTGCCTTATCTTCATTATTTAAGCCCTTAGAAGAATCAACTAAATAAAAGATAATATCTGCACCGTCAGCTTGAGCATAAGCTTCTTTATTCATATAGGTGCCCAAGTAATTCTTAGCTTCATGAATACCTGGAGTATCCACAAAAACAATCTGTATATCATCCTTATTCAAAATTCCTTGAATAGAATTTCTAGTAGTTTGTGCCTTATAAGTCGCGATAGCTACATTGCGATCTAAAATCGTATTAATTAAAGTAGACTTACCTGCATTAGGCTTTCCAATTAACGCAATAAAACCTGATTTCATCTATCTGATTACATCCTTCATCTCAAAATTCATAGGTAACAATTCTCTAATAGTTACTGTTTTTTCATCCAACTTATTACTTAAATAAATCGGTGTATCTAAGTCTATCAATTCACTCAACACTTGTCTACAAATGCCACATGGTGCAGCTAATCTATCACCATTTGATACAATAGCTAAGGCCACGACATCTTCTTTTCTATAGCCATTGGCATAAGTCGCAAAAATCGCAGTTCTCTCAGCACAATTAGTTGCCCCATAAGAAGCATTTTCAATATTGCAACCCTTGATATAAGTACCATCCTTAGTCAATACACAAGCACCAACTTTATAGTTAGAATATGGTGCATATGCATTCTCCATAGCTTCAAAAGCCTTTTCAAGTAATAATTCCTTCATTTATACAATTCTCCTTATCAATACAAATAAACAAACTATAAGCGCAAAGATGCACGCAACAAGCACAGCAGCACTTGCATAATCTTTGATAACTCTAATTCTTTCATCATATTCTGTTTTATACATATCACAGATTTTTTCAATACAGCTATTAACAATCTCTAAACTGATAACTAATCCGATACAAATAAGAAAAGCTAACCATTCATAGTAATCTAATTTAATAATTACACCACCAATAACAGCCAGAGTTCCCAAAATTACTTGAGTTAAAACAGACTTTTCTTTTACTGCTTCTTTTAAACCTGTGAAAGCATAGGCAAACTTTTTCATTTAAGATCACCAACAATCTTCTCTTGTAAACCAAACATTACATCTTCATCTTCTTTAACCATATGATCATAGCCTAATAAATGAAGCATGCCATGAACAAACAAGAAGACAAATTCCCTTTTTATAGAATGGCCATATTTCTTAGCTTGTGAGAAAACTCTATCAGTATTAATAAAAATATCGCCAAGATTAACATCCTCACATAAGTAATCATAATCATCTGAATCGATATTCGCAAAACTAATAACATCGGTTTCCCTATCAATATTACGATAATCTCTATTAATTGTTCTTATTTTCTTCTTACCCACAATGATTAAAGACAAGTCCAAATCATCGCTAATTCCTAATACCTCTAGAGTCTTTTTATAATATTCTTCAATATCCTTAAAATAAACTTCTAGCTCTTTTTTTCTTGTTAAATCAAATATTTCTACCATGCTTTAATTATACAATCTATCGCCTTACTAATTTCATCAAAAACTTTGTCAAAATTTCCTGTATACCAAGGATCTTCAATATCGAATGGTGCTAATTTAGAAATCTTATGATCAACATCATCAAACATTCTATTTATTAGCCTTTCATTTGAACTATCCATGATATAAATTTCATCATAATCATTGTAATCATCAAGAGTCATCCTCTTAGCATAATGCCTATCATATGGTATATGATGCTTATCCAATACCTTTTTAGAACCAGTATAGATATCATTACCTATTTCCTCATTACTTAAAGCTCGGGATTCACAATAACATTCCATACCCTTTGTCTTATATTTAAACACATACTCTGCAATAGGACTTCTACAAATATTCCCATGGCAAATAAAAAGCACTTTCTTCATAGTCGAAAAACCTCACTTTTAAATAATTTATCATATTCAGAAGAAAATAATAAGTCATGAAACTATAGAATTAAAACAAACCCCACTTGGTTGCACACGATAAATCGGTGTTCTAATTTCATGTGTGGGTGTTGATAGACTATAAATTTATGTGTGTACGAATTTATATATTAAAAAACCTTCCGTATAACGTTTAACTGGTAGGAAAAATAATATACGAAAGAAGGAGCCTATGAGCCCTAATAGTGATTTTATCACATCATTTTTAAATGCTAAGTCTGATGATATTGATGAATACAATATCAAATGCATTGATGATGTCTGTTACTTTGTTATCAAATTAAAAAGAAAGAAGTGTTCTTGTGAAATATGTGGAGGTAAACTTATTGGTCATGGTACTTTTAATAAGTCTATCAATCATGCTAGTTTATAAGAACAAACAATACCAATAATATAAAAGCCACCTCTATACACTATAGAAGTGGCTCATTATCGTTATGTACACCAACATGATAGTTTATAGCTATAGTTTAAAAAACAACATGTTAGTTTAGTGTACCGATAAATCAAAGACGTGATGGGGTCTGTTAAAAATATTATTTGTGTAGAATTAAAGATTCATAAGGTCTAAGTGTTTTAGTTGTGGTTGTACTATCTTCATAATTAGAAAGTAAGATCTCATAATCGCTTAAATCCATATCAAATGTGCATTCTTTCCCATAAAAGTTGCTTAA
>CAKUQM010000057.1 GCA_934675465.1 uncultured Erysipelotrichaceae bacterium
AGATAAGACTGTGTCAAAGTTATAAAAAAATTAGGGGCCCTTTTAATACAGGGCTTGGGTTTTTATACACTTTTGACTAAAATATATGACATTTATAAGGGGAGCAAGCAACATCTATTCATCAATTTTTTCAACATTTATTTTGCATTGTTTTTCCCAATTAGTTTATTAAATTAAAAGAAAGTAGAGAGGTATCAAAAGAAAATAGTAATTTATGAAAAAAGTTTTATTAATTATAATTTGTATATTATGTGTAGTTGGCGTTGTAGTAACCAATTTTTCTTTTGATAAGAAAGCACCTACTATTAATGTTAAACAAAAGCCAGAGATTTCATGTTCATTGTCTTATAATGACTTAACTAAGTATGCAGAGGCGAGTGATGATAATTTGAAATCTTTTTTTGTGGAAGAGAGAACTTTGAGTGATATAGCTAATAACGGCTATGTTACTTATGTTGCGATTGATGAAGCTAATAACATAACTAAGGAGAAGGTTGGTGTTGATGTTGATAGGGAATTGACTACTTATCATATTATTTTGTTACAGCCTTTAAGAGCACAAATCCATGATACTTTTAAGACAAGTGAATACTTGAAGCTTGTTAATAACTGTGGTTGGGAGATTAATGATACTTTCAATATTGAGGGTGTTAACTATGATCTTAAGGGTGAATATGATGTAAAGGTTACTGCTAAGAACCATAGTGAGGTGGAACCACTTGTAACAACTATTGAAGTGGATGATCTTAAGGCTCCTACGATTAATTTAATTCAAGAGAGAATTGAAACAAGCAGTGGTCTTTATTTCTCTGACGAATGGTTTTTAAGAAATGTTGAGTCAGTAGAAGATGATAATGATGATGGTGAAGAGTTAAAGAATAGAGTTACTACTAACTGGGAGGATGTAATGTTTCCTAAGTATGGTGGTTATGTAGAGTCAGAGGGTACTTATACAATTACCTATAAAGTTACTGATTCTGAGGGTAATACGGGTACAAGTACTTTGCGTTTAACTTTAAGGAAACAACAAGTAGAGTATAAGGAGAATACGGAGGAGACTAATGAATAACGATATTAATAATCAAGAGACAATTGATTTGTTACAATTGTTTGTGATTGCTAAACAGAACTTATTATTGTTTATTACAATTTGTTTTGTGTGTGTTGCTGGAGCTTTTTGTGTTACTAAGTTCTTTATTAAAGAAGAGTTTACAGCAGAGGCTAAGATGATTATTGTTCAAAAGAGTGATACAACAACTAGTCAACAGAATTACACTTATTCAGATGTTCAATTGTCTCAAAAGTTAGCTAGTACTTATAATGAAATTATTATGTCTGAGGCTATTTCGGATACTGTTATTAATAATTTAGACTTAGATACAAAGTACAACATAACAAATGATAATTTCTCTAAGATTGTAACTGTATCTAGTGCTAATAATACTGAGGTAATGAATATTAAGGTAGTTACAAATGATCCTGAGTTGTCTGCTGATATAGCTAATGAGATTGTTCGTGTGTTTGAGAAGAAGATTTATGACATTATGCAGATTGAAAATGTTACTTCTTTATCTGAGGCAAAGGTGCCTACCAAGAAGTCAGGTCCTAGTACTACAAAGAATTGTGCTTTAGGCTTAGTCATGGGTGTTGTTATTTGTGGTGCTATTGCGGTTATTATTCTTTTGACTGATACAAAAGTTAAGTCTGAAGAGGATGTTAAGAAGATTTTTGATTCTTCTAAAATTCATATTATTGGAAATATTCCAGAGTTAAGTATTAAGGAGGAAGATTATGACTAATAGGGAAAAAGAAATAAGTATTCCAACTGTTGAGGATATTGGTAAGAAGTTTCCTACTCCTTCTGATAATTTAGTTACTATGTTGGCTCCTGAGAGTGCTGAGGCTGAGGCTTTTAGAATTCTTAGAACAAATATTGCCCTTAGAGATTATGATAAGAATCTTAAGACTATTAATGTTATTTCTTCTACTGCTGGTGAATCTAAGTCTACTACTATTACTAACTTAGCCTATGTATATAGTCAATTAGGTAAGAAGGTATTACTTATTGACATGGATTTAAGAGCTTCTTCTTTACATAAGAAGTTTAAGCTTAAGAATAAGTTAGGTGTTAGTGAAGTAGTTGCAAATGAGTGTTCATTTAATGATGCGGTTATTCACTATACTAATAAGTTGGATATTCTTTTAGCTGGTAAGAAAAATCCTTATGCGAGTGAGCTTGTTCAATCTAGAGCATATAAGAAGTTCTTGGATGCCCTAAAAGAGGTTTATGACATTATTCTTTTAGACTGTCCTCCTATTGGTTTAGTTTCTGATGGTTTGTTCTTGTCTTCACTTTGTGATGGCACGTTATTGTGTGTTGCATGTAATGTGGTAGATAAGAAGGAACTAGAGAAGACTAAGGATATGCTTAATGGTTTAGAGAAAGTTAATATCCTTGGTATTGTGATGACAAGAGTTCCAAGAACTAAAAAGTATTATGGTAGTTCTTATGGTTATGGCTATGGTTATGGATATGGTCAAACTAAGAAGAAGGGCAAATAATGGTTGATATTCATTGTCATATTCTACCTAATGTAGATGATGGTTCTTCTAGTTTAGAATTATCAAGACAATTATTAATAAACGCATATAGTGAGGGGATTGATGCAGTGTGCATCACTCCTCATTTTATGCGTTTAAATGAATATAAGATTAGAAGAAATGAATTGGCTAAGCTTTTCAATGAATTTGAAGAGAATGTAAAGGACATACCTGTTGATTTATATTTGGGTAATGAACTATATATTGATAGTGAATTGGATACTTTATTATTAAATAAAGAGATATGTTCTTTAAATGATTCTAGATATGTTTTAGTAGAGTTTCCTTTTAATAACTATAAAAAGGAATACGATGAATATCTATATAACATATCGCTTCAATATAAGATTATTATTGCGCATCCTGAAAGATATCTCTATGTTCAAGAGAATTGTGATTTTGTGAATAGATGGTTAAAAGAAGAATATTCTTTACAGTGTAATCAAGGTTCTTTGAACCATAAACAAACAAAGAATGTGATGTTTAAGCTTATTGAACAGGGTAAGGTGTCTTTTATTTGTTCTGATGCACATAATGAATATAGGCCTTTAACGCTCACTGATGCATATAACACTATATGTAAGAAGTTCAACAAGGAGACAGCTGATGTTCTTTTCAAGGAGAATGCTCTTAGAGTATTAAGGGATGAGGAGCTTATTAAATTAAAACCTGTTAAGAAGAAGTTATTTTAATATGAAAAACAAAACAAAGAAGAAACTAATTGTTATATTAAGCATACTTATAGTTATATCTGGTAGCTATCTTGCCATTAACTTATATGCTGATTCTCTATTAAATAAGATGGATAGAGGGGAAGCAATTAAGAAGGAAGATGCCAATATCAATGAAGACATTGTCAAAGTAAAGGAAGCTCATAAGGTCTTTAACTTTGTGTTGTTTGGCATGGATTCGGATAGTTATAGTAATCCTAGCAATACCGAAAGAAGTGATGCCATGAAAGTTATTTCTCTTGATTATACAGACAAGAAGATAATGATTACAAGTGTAGAAAGAGATGTTGTAGCTTACTTCCCTGGTGATTATCAAGGCTATGGTCATTATAACTGGGCATACTGGTATGGTGGACCAACACTAGCTATTCAAACTCTTAACTATAATTTAGACTTAGATATTACTAATTATGTTTCTATTTCTTTTGCAGGTTTAGAGAGTGTGGTTGATGAAGTTGGTGGTGTTGATATCTATTTGTCTAATGCAGAGGCTAATCATATGGGATTAAGCCCAGGTCTAAATCACTTATATGGATCACAAGCTTTAGCTTATTGTCGTATCCGTAAAATAGACTCTGACTATTCTAGAATGGAAAGACAGAATGCGGTAATACAAGCTATAGTAAGTAAGTTTTCATCACTTGGGTTTACAGATATGTTAGATGTGGTTGTATCACTTTTACCTTATGTGTCTACTAATTTTACAAATGATCAGATTAAGACTTATTTATATGACATTATAGGTTTTGATTTGAATAATATAGAAACTTATAAGTTACCAAGTGGTGGTTATGATGATACTTTAAATTGTCCAGGTTTGGGTGGTTATTTATTAAGAAGCTATAGTGATCAGGTAATAGAGTTACATAAGAATATTTATTCTATTGATGACTATAAGCCATCTAAGACTGTTTTAGATAATGAGAAGAATACATACGATAAGTATGGTTATCCAAATAATTAATTTAAAGGGGAGATATGAATATGCAGGAAGATTTAAGGCGTAAGAAAAAAATTGAACATTGGGAAGTTGTTACCGGTATATTGATGGTATATGACTTTATGACAATTTGTTTCTCATATTTGTTGGCACTATTAGTTAGGTTTGATTTCAAGTTTAGTTCAATTGAGTCTCAATATTTGCAAGGTTGTTATAAGAGTGTTGTATTTTATGCTTTGTTTTGCGTTGCTTTATTTTGGTTCTTAAAACTTTATAAGAGTATTTGGAGATTTGCGAGTTATTCTGAATTACTAAGAGTTATTTTAGCTACAGCTATAAGTGGTTTGATTTATCCTTTAATAATGAACTTATTTGTAGGTGGTATGCCCGCATCGTATTATGTGATTGGTGTTGTATGTCAATTCTGTTTCACATTAGGGGTTAGATTTTCTTATCGTTTTATTCTTTTATTAAGAAGTAGAACTGTTAAGAAACAAAGTGAAACTAATGTAATGTTGATTGGTGCTGGTAGTGCTGGCCAAATGATTCAAAGGGATATTGTGGGTGCTCGTGAGATTAATGAGAAGGTAGCTTGTTTCATTGATGATAATCCTAATAAATGGGGTAGATATATAGATAATGTACCTGTTTATGGTGGTAGAGACACTATAATGGAAGCTGTTAAGAAATTTGATATTAAGAAGATTTATGTAGCTATTCCAAGTGCTAAGCCACAGGATAAAAGAGATATCTTAAGAGTATGTGATGATACAGGTTGTGAGATTATGAATCTTCCTGGTATGTATCAGTTATATACAGGTGATGTGTCTGTTAGTAAGATGAAGCCTGTTCAAATAGAAGACTTATTAGGTAGAGATCCTATTAGACCTGATATGACTGAAGTGTTTGATTATGTAAAAGATAAGGTAGTCTTAATTACAGGTGTTGGTTCTATTGGCTCTGAGTTAGCTAGACAAATAGCTTCACATAAGCCTAAACAATTAATATTGTTTGATATCTATGAGAATAATGCGTATGATATTCAATTGGAATTAAAGAAGAAGTATCCTGAATTAAAACTTGAAACTTTAATAGGTTCTGTAAGAGACAGTAGAAGAATTTTCCAAGTATTTGATAAATATAGACCTGATATTGTATATCATGCAGCTGCACATAAGCATGTTCCACTAATGGAAGATAGTCCATGTGAGTCTATTAAGAATAATGCGATTGGTACTTATAAGACTGCTTATGCAGCTATGGCTCATGGTTGTAAGAAGTTTGTGTTAATTTCAACAGATAAAGCAGTTAACCCAACCAATATCATGGGTGCTTCTAAGAGATTGTGTGAAATGGTTATTCAAGCTTTTGCGCATAAGATTAATGAAGGAAAGGCTGATGAAATACCACAGTTATTTACACACAAGATTGAAGATGAACATATCCTTAATAATCTAAAGAACGCAAAGACAGAATTTGTCGCAGTTAGATTTGGTAATGTACTAGGTAGTAATGGTTCTGTAATTCCTTTGTTTAAGAAACAAATAGAAGCAGGAGGACCAGTTACGGTTACTCATCCCGATATTATTAGATACTTTATGACAATTCCTGAAGCAGTTAGTTTAGTTCTTCTTGCAGGTACATATGCTAAGGGTGGAGAGATTTATGTCTTAGACATGGGTGAACCAGTTAAGATTGATACACTAGCTCGTAACTTAATAAGACTATCAGGTTATACACCTGATGTAGATATTAAGATTAGTTATTCTGGTTTAAGACCAGGTGAAAAGCTATTTGAAGAAAAACTAATGGCTGAAGAAGGTCTTAAGAAAACCAAGAATGATCTAATTCATATCGGTTGTCCAATACCTTTTGATACTAACTTATTCTTATCTCAATTAGAAGAACTATTGGAAGCAGCCTATAAGAACAATGATGACATGAAAGAAAGAGTGATGAAGGTAGTTAATACTTATCATCCGGCATAAGGAGAACAGATATGGCATTTAATAGAAAAGATGATTTCAAAGCATTTGAACAAAAAGTTTTGTTAGCTTCTCCTACAATGCATGGAGAAGAGCTTGATTATGTAAAGGAAGCATATGAAACTTACTGGATGTCTACTGTTGGTAAGAATATCAATGAAGTAGAAAGAGTAGCTGCTGAAAAAGCAAAGGTTAAGTATGCAGTTGGTTTGTCTTGTTGTACAGCAGCTTTACATTTATGTTGTAAGTTAGCTGGTGAAAGATTATATGGTAAACCAGCTATTTCTCATGGCACACTAGAGGGAAAGAGAGTGTTAGCAGTATAATTGGGACAATCAAAAAACCTGAATTTACAAGGGATTACCGAGCTTAAGATAAGTTCCAAACATGAAGTTTTCTATGAAATTTGGCTTCATTCGGATATTCTGAGGAGGTTAAAAGCTTCTTGGATGCTCTGGATTGACCCACAATACGAGTGGAATATTTAATAGGAGGCATAGCATAGGCTCACATAATTGTAAAATTATTAGTGGGCTTTTTTGTGTGTTGAAGATTTAGTATTTTATATAAGAACGGATAAGAGAATATTATATTTTGAGCAAATGGAAATTACGATGCAATAATATTTTATCTTATAAATAGAAATTGTAGTTAAACATCATTATTGATACAGAGGAGCGTAGAGTAGTGTTTTTAAAATTGATGTATATTACCAATAATCCACAAGTTGCATTAATTGCAGAAAAATATGGGGTCGATAGGATATGGATTGATCTTGAGACATTGGGTAAAGAAGAACGACAAAAAAACATGGATACAGTAAAATCTAGTCATACGATTGAAGATATTAGTCAAATTAAACCAATCTTATCTTCGGCAGAGTTGTTAGTAAGAGTTAATCCATGGAATGCAGAGTCACCGAGAGAGATTGAAGACGTAATATCAGCTGGTGCAGATATGATTATGTTGCCCATGTGGAAAGATCCTGAAACAGTTCGTAAATTTGTGGAACAAGTGAATGGACGCACCAAAACCACATTATTATTAGAGACAAAAGAAGCGGTTGAATGCATAGATAGTGTATTAGAGGGACCGATTTTTGATGAAATACACATTGGATTGAATGATTTACATTTAAGTTACGGGCTAGACTTTATGTTTGAACTATTAGCAAATGGAACAGTAGAAATGTTATGTGATAAATTCAAAAAGAAAGGTATTCCGTATGGATTTGGAGGTATTGCCAAAATCGGTGATGGATTACTTCCGGCTGAAAAAATCATCATGGAACACTATAGGTTAGGATCTACTAGAGCTATTCTCTCACGTACTTTTTGTGATAATGCTATTATTGAAAGTGTTTCAGAAATAGATCGTGTATTTAAAGAAAATATGAGAGAGTTAAATTCTTTTGTAGTTGAACTTGAAAAATATGAAGATGAAATTTTTGAAGATAATAAGGAAACTGTAAAAGTTATTGTTAAAGAGATTTCAAATAATATAAAGGAGAAAAAGAAGAAATGTATTTTATAGTTAGACGAGTAGTAGATACACTATTATCTTTAATTGCATTAATTATTTTATCGCCAGTTTTATTAATTGTTGCTATAGCGATAAAATTAGATTCAAAGGGAGAAGTGATTTTTAAACAATTACGTATTGGGAAAAATGGAAAAGCGTACAATATGTATAAATTCAGAACCATGGTTCCTAATGCACAAAATATGGGAACGGGAGTATATTCTTTTGCAAATGATCCAAGAATTACAAAAGTAGGACGTTTTTTACGAAAGAGTAGTTTGGATGAATTGCCACAGCTTTGGAATGTGGTTAAAGGGGATATGGCTCTCGTTGGTCCAAGATCTCCAGTCGTAGGACATTTTCC
>CAKUQM010000058.1 GCA_934675465.1 uncultured Erysipelotrichaceae bacterium
CTATATAAGACTTATATATAAGCAACGGTCTATGAAGCAAGAAGCTCCCATTTTCTTAAGTGGTGAGTAGTTCACAAGACTGATATGACATATCACCCGATAAATTATTTATGTATTTTCCTGCACGATTGTTTATTTTCTCTCCTTAATTGAAATATCTTGCTCTGTTTTAACATAGTAATTTCAAGTTAAGCAGTGAAAATGAAATTGCTTGTTATTAGCAATTTCAAGTTAAAGCATTAAAGTGAAATTAGTTGTGTGATTTTAATTAAACAATTTTATTTTTGGTTAATTTAACATCCATTTTGTGTTTTTGTGGCATTTTATTTCGCATTTTTGTGATAACAATCGTTAAATATATTTAAACTCGACAAATAATTGACTAGATACTTTTTTGTCGAGTGGCTAACAAATCATCGTCTAGTTTGCACAATAACGTTGAGGTAAGTATATGTAATTCCAGTTAATATTAAAGAATTAATTAATCAAAACGTTGTTGAGTCTAATAGGTAGTGTGTAAGTAAAACAGTACGCTATCAATATATGTAAAGACATTGTCACTACGATGTTATATAATACAAGTGATAAAAAGGAGGATATAAGATGCCTAATAGTTCAATGTTACAAGTAAGAACAAATCCAATTGATAAAGAAAAAGCCAGTGCTATTTTAGAATCACTTGGTACTAACTTATCAACTGTTGTTAATATGCTTATCAAACAAATAATAATTACTGAGAGTATTCCTTTTGAAATTAAGCTTAATAATTCTCCATATACAACTCAGGAAAGTATCGAGGAAACTAAAGCTACTATGGCTTTTGAAAGTATGCATCTATCTAATGTATGGGTTGATCAATTAAAAGAATATGCTTTGGGAAACATCTCAGGAGATGAACTACGTAAAAAAGTAATAGATACTATCTCTGATTCTGATATTAAGAAAGATTTATAATATGGCTGATTCGATTTATTGTTACAAAAATACAAGCATCCTCAAAAACAAATTCAATATTATTAATCCAGAAAAATTAAATCAGGTAGAAAGAGAATTAACTTCAATTAGAGTCTATGATCTTATCCGTAAGCCTATAAAAGGCAATTTTGATTTTAAACATCTTTGTGCAATTCATTTTTATATTTTCCAAGATATATATGAATGGGCTGGGGTTCCTAGAAAAACAAATATCGCAAAAGCTAATATGTTTTGTAATGTGATGTTTTTATACGAACAAGCTGAAGAGGTCTTTGGTGCAATTAAAGATGATAATTATTTAAGAGGACTTCCTTATGATGAATTTGTAAAAAGATTAGTGTTCCACTTTTCCAACATAAATGCTTTGCATCCTTTTAGAGAAGGCAACGGAAGAAGCCAACGTGAATTCATTAGAGAATTAGCTCTTTATAATGATTATGTAATTAATTTCTCTTTGGCTAGCGAAGAAGAAATGCTTAATGCTAGTATAGATTCATTTTTGTGTAAATATGAAAAAATGGAAGTTTTATTCAAAAAGTGTTTAAGACCTATTAAATAGTCAATTATTTAGTTCCAATAGTTAATGACTGTAGCTGAAAGAATAAAGCCTTTAATTTGTGCAAATATTAGCTTGTTTGTTATAATTAAATGGCGAATATATTCGGAGGTTTTATTATGGCTAGACTTACACGTACACAAAAATTTGCAGCTTTAAGAGAGGAGTTGGCAAATAGCAGTGAACAAACAACTGTTAATAATGACTTAAATAAATATCAAGATAAATTAAATTCTTTACAAAGTGCTTCCGAGAATGTAGAGAAGAAGGAAGAGTATGATATTAAGGTTGAACCACTTCCTACGTTTAATGAAGTAAAGGAAGAGGTTAAGGAAGAAGAAAAGAAGGTGGAGAATGATTTCTTTGCGGACTTTAACTTGGATAGTATTAATGAGGCTATTGATAAAATTGTTAAGCAGAATGTAGAGATTATTGATAATAGCGATAATAATGATAATAAGGTAGAGGAAAAAGAGCCTGTAGTTGAAGAAGTAAAACCTGTTGAAGTAGAAAATACTAATAGTTTGATTGATCAAACATTAGATGAGTTAACTGAAGTTATTGGAGAGATTGAGGAAAAGGTTGAACCTGAGGTTGAGGTTGAACTTGTTACTGAGGAAGAACCAATTGTCGTTCCTGAAAGAATTGAAGAACCTTATAACTATATTGAACAAGATTATGCAGATATTGCAGAACTATTAAAGAAAGAGGTTCTTGAATTAAATGGCCCAGTAGAACCAGTTAAGGAAGAAGAGGAAGTAATTGTTGAGCCTGAGATTATTGTTCCTGAAAGAATTGAAGAACCTTATAACTATATTGAACAAGATTATGCAGATATTGCAGAATTGTTAAAGAAAGAGGTTCTTGAACTTAATGGTCCTGTAGAACCAGTTAAGGAAGAAGAGGAAATAATTGTTGAGCCTGAGCTTAAAGAGCTTAATAATCTTGATACATTGATTGATGGACTTGTTGTTGAAGAAGAAATCGCATTACCTAATTTGGATATTCCTGAGGTAAATGAAATTGTTGAGGAAGAACCAAGTGTTGAGTCTGAGATTGTATTACCTAATTTGGATATTCCTGAGGTTGATGAATTGATTGAGAAGCCAAGTGTTGAAGAGGCTCCTGAATTAGTTGAACAACCAATAGCAAGTGAAAATGTCACACTTCCTGAGGTTGATGCTTCAAAGGTTGATGAACCAGTTGTTGAAGAACCAAGTGTTGAGCCTAGTGATGTAGATGTTAATAGCTTGTTGGATAAGACTTTGGAAGAGGTTGCTGATTATAATACACAGGCTGGTCGTTTGACTGTTGATGAGAATCTTAATAGTTTAATTGAAGATGTTAGACACGGTGGCTTTAATGATGATGAAGAGGATGATGACTTCTCTAATACTGTAACTTTAGAGATTGATAAGGTTTTAAGTGAGATTAATTTGGAGCCTGTTACTGGTCCTACAGTTAGCTTGGATGAGGTTTTAGACAATACTGTTGAGGTTGATCCGATTGATGCAAAGCGTGAAAAGGCTGCTGAGAAGTTGGCCGATACATTAACGCATCCAGTTTTGACTAAGACTTTAGAGGAGAGCCCTGTTGAGATTAAGTCACTTGATGAGACTTTTACTAAGGATTTAAGCACTACTGCTACATTGTCTTTTAAGAAGAATGAGATTGCTGAAGAAGATGATGAGGATTATTACTATGATGATGATAAGCCTAATAAGGTTTTGAATGTTGTGTTGATTGTTCTTCTAGTAATTTTCTTGATTATTGTTGGTGTTATTGTTTATTTCTTATTATTGGCAAAGGGTATTCTATAGAGTATGAAAATTAATATAGCGATTGATGGTCCAAGTGGTGCTGGTAAGAGTACTATTGCGGACTTGGTGGCAGAGAAGCTTTCTTATGTTCATTTGGATACTGGGGCTATGTATCGTTCTGTAGCTTACGCAGTTTTGAAGAATGGTTTGTCTTTTGATGATGAAAAGAGTGTTTCTTCTTTGGTTCAAAATGATTTTGAACTAAAGATGGATGGCAAGTCTGTTGTTTTAAATGGAGAGGATATTACTGATAAGATAAGAACTAATGAGATTTCGATGGCTGCTAGTAATGTTTCTAAGTTAAGTGGCGTTAGAACTGCTTTGGTGGCTGCTCAAAGAAAGATTGCATCTAATAAGGGATATATATTGGATGGCAGAGATATTTGTGATGTTGTGTTGCCTGATGCTGAGGTTAAGGTTTTTTTGACTGCTAGTGCTGAAGATCGAGCAAGAAGAAGACTTGAGCAAAATAAAGAAAAGGGTATTATTGATGATTATGATAAGATCTTAGAAGAGATTAAAAGACGTGATTATCAGGATAGTCATCGTGCTATTTCTCCGCTTAAGGCAAGTGCGGATGCGACAATTATTGATTCTTCTGATAAGAGCATTGATGAAGTTGTGAATATGATTTTAGATCTTGTTTATAAGAAGATCTAGGAAAGGGGCAAGTTTATGATAGATGGTACTATTGCGATTGTTGGTAGGCCTAATGTTGGTAAGTCAACCGTTTTTAATCGTATGCTTGAAAAAAGACTTTCTATCGTTGAGGATACTCCGGGTGTTACAAGAGATAGAATTTATGGCGATTGTCTATGGTTGAATAAGACTTTTAGATTAATTGATACAGGTGGTATTGAGTTACGTGATGTTCCTTTTCAAAAGGAGATTCAGGCTCAGGTTGATATTGCGATTGATGAGGCTGATGTTATTATCTTTTTGGTTAATGGTAAAGAAGGTTTAACTAATGATGATACATTTATTGCTAAACAATTACGTAAGAGTAAGAAACCAATTCTTTTGGGTGTTAATAAGATTGATGACTTTGATAAGATTGATAATATCTATGAATTCTATAATCTAGGATTAGGTGATCCTATTCCTGTGAGTGGTTCTCATGGTATCGGTATCGGAGATTTGTTGGATAAGGCAACTGCTTTGATGCCTGAGAAACAAAAGGATGATTATGATGGCATGATTAAGTTTGCCATTATTGGTAGGCCTAATGTTGGTAAGTCTAGTTTAACTAATGCTTTCTTAAATTCAGAGAGAGTAATTGTTTCTGATATTGAAGGAACAACTAGAGATGCAATTGATACGGTCTTTAATGCGAATGATAAGTCTTATGTTGTTATTGATACGGCAGGTATTCGTAAAAGAGGTAAGATTTATGAGAATGTCGAGAAGTATTCTATTTTAAGAGCGAAGGCAGCTATTGATAGGGCTGATGTAGTGTTAGTGGTTATTGATGGTGGTATTGGTATTATTGAACAAGATAAGCATGTAGCTGGATTGGCTCATGAGGCTAATAAGGGTGTTATTCTTGTTTATAACAAGTGGGATCTTGTCGATAAAGATGAGAAGACGATGTCTAATATTACCAAGGAAATTAGAGAACAGTTTGCTTATTTGGATTATGCACCGATTGCGTTTGTTAGTGCTAAGGAAAATAAGCGTGTTAATACTTTACTTCCTTTGATTGATCAAGTGTATCAAAATGTTAATTTAAGAATTAAAACTAATGTCTTGAATGAGGTTATTATGGATGCACAATTAGCTAATCCTGCTAAGCCTCATAATGGCCGTTTGTTTAAGATTTATTATGCTTCACAGGTGTCGGTTGCACCTTGTGTGATTGTATTGTTTGTCAATGATGTGGAGTTGTTCCACTTCTCGTATAAGCGTTATTTGGAAAATAAGCTAAGAGAAGCTTTTGGCTTTGAAGGTGTTCCTATAACGATCGTTGCACGTAAGAAAGAATCTTAATGTTAGAACTTTTTGTTGTGTTTTTTAAGATAGGTCTTTTTACTTTTGGTGGTGGTTTGGCTATGATTTCAATAGTAGAAGATCAATGTGTAAATAAGCATAAGTGGCTTACTAATAAGGAAATGGATGAACTTGTTATTGTGGCTGAGTCTACTCCTGGTCCTATTGCGATTAATTGTGCTACTTATACTGGTTATAAAACAAGGGGCTTACTGGGGGCAATAGTAGCTACATTGGCTATTTCCTTGCCTTCTTTTTTAATTATTTATTTGATTTCTACTGTTTTAGACAATTTCTTGGAAATTAAATTAATAAGTTATGCATTTATGGGTATTAAAATAGCTGTGTCTTATTTGATTCTTGATGTTGGTATTAAGATGGCTCTTAAGTTGGATAAGTCTTATTTTAAGTATCTTGTGGTGTTAATTTCTTTTTTAACTTTATTTATTATTAATGTAAAGAGTTTGTCTGTTTCTTCAGTGTTAATAATCTTGTTTGGTGCTATTGTTAATCTTTTGTATGAGGTAAATAGGAAATGATTTACTTAAGATTGTTTATAGAGTTTTTGAAGGTTGGTTTCTTCTCTTTTGGAGGGGGCTATGGTGCGATAGCTATTATTAGAGATGTGGTTATTTCTAATAATTGGTTAACTGATGATGGTTTGGCTTATATGATAGCTTTATCAGAGTCTACTCCTGGTCCTATTATGGTTAATTTAGCTACTTATGTTGGTAGTGTGAACGGTGGCTTATTGGGTGCTGTGGTAGCTACAATCGGTGTTATTTTTCCCGCATTCATAATTATTATTCTAGTGGTCAAAGTACTTAGTTCTATTATGAATAATAAGTATTTTAAATATATTATGGATGGAGCAATATTGGCTGTTGTTGGCATTATATTGGCTACTGGTTTATACATGCTAATGGAGAATAATAGCATGATAGAGATTGTTATTTCCATTATCTTATTATTCACTTTATTAGTTGTTAAAGTTAAGAAAATAAAATTAAACCCAATAATGTTTATTTGTTATTCGGCTATAGTTGGGGTTATAGTTAATATAGTTATACAAAGGGTGTTGTGATGAAAAAGAAGAATAATAGTTTTATTTATGTAGCTATAGTAGTGTTATCGGTCTTATTGGTTTTTGGTATTGTGATTTTGGCGTTTGATCCTTTTTCTTTCTTTGTGAAAAAGAAAGATGATCCTATAGTTAAGGTTGATGAGCCAATGGTAGAGGTTAATGAAGATGAGAAGGCTTTAGTTAATACATTGTGGGAGACAAATAGTGTTAAGTCAGATGATTATGTGGGTACTATTACTTTTGAGTCTGGGATAATTGATTTGCCTTTTGTGCAGGGAAGGGATAATGAAACTTATTATCGTACTGATTGGGAGACCATGAAGTATGATGAGGAGGGTTCTATTTTCTTGGATTCTTCTAATACTTTGGATGATCAAAATCTAATATTGATTGGTCATTATGTTTATGCAAGTTATGATGCAAGTGGTACGCATAAGTTTACTCCTTTGGTTAAGTTAATTGACAAGGAAAATTATGAAAATAATAAATATGTTAAATTGTATCTCGAGAATGAAGTGAGAAGATATGAGATTGCTTATGTTTATTATTGTGAGTTAATTGAAGACGAATATGAAGGTGAAAAGTTCTCTTATACTAATGATGGTTTTGAATTCTATTATCCAAATTATACAGAGGAACAATTTGATAAATATATTGATACTGTAAAGAAGAATGCTTTCTATGACACAGGTGTTAGTGTTGATTATAATGATAAACTTTTAACACTTCAAACTTGTGTTGAGAATCATGATGAATTAAGGGAAATTGTACTACTTAAGGAAATAGATAGAACAAGTTATAACTAATAAAGATCGAGCAATCGGTCTTTTAATATTGGTAAATGTAAAGAAAAATGAATTGTAAATTTTGATTTGATTTTTGTTCATGATTGGAAGGATGAGTGTGAACTTTCAACATAGGTTTTAAAAAAATCTAAAGTTGGGAGGTAGCAAAAAAATGGAGCAAAAAAAAATGAGGAAAAAAATGGACATTGATTTTAATAATATATTGTGTATAATACAAGCGAAGGTAGAAATACCAGAAGCGGTGTACCCTACCAAAACCAAGTGGGAGCGAAAAAAGCGGTGTACCCTACCAAAAC
>CAKUQM010000059.1 GCA_934675465.1 uncultured Erysipelotrichaceae bacterium
TTAATGCAAGTACTACTTTCTACAAGTGGTATTTCTTATATGAATGATATCGAAAGCTTTGTGATTAATAATGAAACTAAGATTCCTGTTGACCCCAAGGATGTTACCTTAGTAATATCAACTGCTAAGAGTGATTTTAGAATATCTAATATCTTAATATCATTGGGTGTTGCCCTATTATCAGGTGTCCTTGCATATTTTGTATCAGGCAAGGCTTTAAAGCCATTAAATAAATATGTAGAACAAGTAGAAACAGTTCAATCTAGTAATCTAGGTGATGTAAAGTTAGAAGAAGATTCTTTAACGGAATTCTCTAATTTATCTAAGTCTTTTAATGATATGCTAGATAGACTTAACCAGGCTTTTAAGGCACAGGAACAATTTAACTATAATGTAGCTCATGAACTTAAAACACCACTAGCTTTGATGCAAGCACAGATTGAATCTTTTCCTATTGATAATCCTGATATCAAACCTGAAACAGAATTATTTTTAAAATCTTTAGGTGAACAAATTGAAAGATTAAATCAAATGAGTAAAACACTATTGGAGATAGCTAATCTTAATAATATTCCAACCAATGAACAAATTGAACTTAATCCATTAATAGAAGAAATTATAGCTGACTTAAGTTTGTTGGCTGATAAGAAGAATATCACTTTATCTACTAAAGGTAACTCAACCATTACTGGTTCAGATACCCTTATTTATCAAATGATTTATAACTTGGTTGAGAATGCGATTAAATATAACAAACAAGATGGTAGTGTATCCATCAATATAAATAATGATGATAAGTATACCTATATCCAAGTAAAAGATACAGGCAATGGTATACCAAAAGAATATCAAGAAACCATCTTCCAACCCTTCTTTAGAATCGATAAATCTAGAAATAGACAATTTGGTGGTGTTGGCTTAGGCTTAGCCTTAGTATATGAGATAGCTAAGTTACATAAGGCTAGTGTCTATGTCAAAGACAGTAGTCCTAATGGAACTACTATAGAAGTAAAAATGGAACGCTAAGGTTCCATTTTTATTCATCTAAAATGATGATTTCATCAATTTCACTAGCTAATATATAAAAACCATTATCTCTATCTAATAAATCGATAAAAACCGTCCATTCATAATCATATTCTTCGTCTTCCTCAATACGTTCGACAAAGCCATCAATATAATATCCATCTTTGAATACGACTTTTATCATTTGTCCTCTTTTTAGGCTTTCAATTTCTTCAGCATTTATATGCCTTAATTCTCTAGGATCTTTTAACAGACACCTTAATTCATATGCGTTTAATAACCTTTTGAATGTTGTCTCTAAAATGTGACTAGAATTTAAAGTGTATTCAGAGAGGCATAATCCTCTTAAATCGTTTGGCTTTGCGATTTTATAAATAAGATTAGAAGGTAACATGTATAAAAAAGAATAATACCTATAGAGATGGCCAATCCAATACATCTCATATTTACTGTATTTAACTCCTTTATAGCCACCAATGATTTCATCATCAAAAAAGCCTAAAACATCTCGCCATTGATAATCAGTATTAAGAATACCTTCACTATCAAGCATTCTAACAATCTCGCTATTCATAAAAGTTTTTACAAATGTTTCAGAATCACATTCCATCTTATCTACTGAATTCTCAAATATCTGGGCTTGAATTTTACACAACAACAAACCATTACTGTTAAATTTTCTTTTAAACATACCAACTTATTTATACCATTTTACCTAAAGAAGTTTAATAACTTGTTTATACCTTTTTACCTAAAGAAGTTTAAGAAAGATGAGCTCTATATTTTACATTAACACTATAGATCATCAACAAGGGCTGTGCTTTTTGCATAGGCAGTGCTTTTGGCCTCAAAGAAATCTGTTTTAACCATATTGGCATTTGAATATTGACTAACCCAAGCCATACTGTCTGGCTCTTTTTCAAAGCCTGGATAAAGTGGTGAATAACCTAGACTCATCCAACGTAAATTTCCAAGATAATGAATATAGTTACTTATCATATCCTTATTTAATCCAGGAACACCATCTCCTATCACATAATGGCCCCACTCAATCTCTTGACGTACACCTTCTTTCATCATAGAACGAAGCATTTCTATATTTTCTTCTGTAAAAAGCTCAGGATTTTCCTTCTGTAGTTCGCTGATGATATTGCGAAACAACCAAAGATGAGTATTCTCATCACGATTTATATAACGAATTTCCTGTGCTGAACCAGGCATTTTACCATTTCGTGACAAGTTGTAGAAAAACATAAAACCACTATAGAAATAGATACCTTCTAAAATAAAGTTAGCCATCATCACACGCAATAATGTTAAAGGATCTTTTTTAACCTGAAACTCATTATAACAATCACCAATAAAAGTATTGCGCCTTAAAAGATGTTCATCATTTTTCCATTGATACAAGATTTCATTCCTTTCCACAGGCGAACAAATAGTATCTAACATATAACTATAACTTTGAGAGTGGACACATTCCTGAAATCTCTGAATTGATAGACAAAGATTAACTTCATTTGCGGTAATATACTCACCAATGTTTGGCAAGTTGGCCGTTTGTATCGAATCAAGGAAGACCAAAAAGCTAAGAATCTTATCATAAGCAATGCGTTCTGTTGGCAACAGATTTGGATAATCTTTAACATCTTGAGAAAGATTAATCTCTTCTGGCACCCAAAAGTTATTCATAGCCTGACGATACCAATCGCTAACCCATGGATACTTCATATTATTAAAATCATTTAAATTTGTAGTATTGCCACCAATCATCCTACGAAGACGTACATCAATATCTCCGTTGGGATTAAAAAGTGGTTTTTTCTTAATTTCTTCCATATTATCCTCCTTATGCCGAACAACTATCGCAATCCTCTACTTCAAGCGATTTACTGCGAACATAGTATATGGTTTTAACACCAGCCTTCCAAGCTTCAATATATAGATTAAGAACCTGACGCATCGTAAATTCATTAGTAATATAAAGATTCATACTCTGAGCTTGATCAATATGACGCTGACGCACACTAGCCGCCTTTATAGACCAGGTTTGATCAATTGTGTGTGCTGGCTTATAATACCACCACGTATTAATAGAAAGCTCAGGAGCAACTCGTGGCAACATGCTACCCTTCTTTTCCTCAAGATAAAAACGTTTCATCACTGGATCAACACCAGCCGTTGTACCAGACAAAACTGAAGTACTAGATGTTGGTGCAACAGCTAAAAGATAAGCATTACGCATTCCATTTTCACAAACACTTCTTTGTAAGTCTTTCCACATTTCTGAAGTATAGCCACGTTTTTTAAAATAATCACCATTTTGCCAATCACTACCATCAAATAATTTATAAGCACCTCTTTCAATAGCTAAAGCATTGTCCGCCTTAATAGCAGCAAAATTAATGCGTTCAAACACCTCATCTACAAACTTTAAGTGTTCTTCGCTCTCCCACTTAATATTTCGTTTTGCGAGCATATGATGGTAACCACTGACACCTAGACCAATGCTACGATATTTATGGTTAGTTAACTTTGCATACTCTAAGGGATAAAAGTTTAAATCAATGACATTATCTAGTGCACGCACAGCTGTTTCAATTGTTCTTTGCATATACTCATCATCCTCAAGTGGAAGATTGCCAAGAGAAAGACTTGCAAGATTACATACTACAAAGTCACCAGGTCTTGTAGTAGTTAATAAGACGGTATCACCATTTTCAACAGAAATATTCGTTGATACATATTCAATAGGAGCCATGTTTTGTGCAATCTCTGTACACAAATTAGAACAATAAATCATACCAGCATGTCCATTAGGATTCATTCTATTAACAGTATCACGATTAAAGGCAAACGGCGTACCTGTTTCAACAGCACTACGAAGAACTAGACGCACAATATCTTTTACAGAAACTGTTCGCTTAGAAATATGCGAATCATTTACACAGTCATAATATCTTTTTTCCCACTCCTCACCATAGTAGTCCTCAAGAGAATAGCCCTTAACAGCCAATATTTCATGTGGACACATTAAATACCAAGGAGCATCAATATTTTCATCTGCTAACTTCCAAAATAAATCAGGATAACAGACAGCAGGAAAAACATCATGAGCTTTCATACGATCATCACCATTATTAGTACGAAGCTGTAAAAACTCAGGCAAATCCTTATGCCATACATCAAGATAGACAGCCACAGCACCTTGACGCATACCAAGCTGGTCAACCGCCACTGCTGTATCATTAACTAAACGAATCCATCGAATAACACCACCTGCAGCACCCTTAAAACCACGGATGGCACTACCGGTTGCCCTAACCTTGCCAAAGTACATTCCCATACCACCACCAAGCTTAGAAACCTTAGCGAAATTATCAAGGGAACGATAAATGCCATCCAAACTATCTGGAACCATGTCGATGAAGCAACTAGATAGTTGATGATATGGCTTTCTAGCATTTGACATAGTTGGAGTTGCCATTGTAACTTCTAGTCGACTTAACATATCATAGGTACGCTTAACCCACTTCATACGATCTATCTTTTCATTCATACAAAGATGTAGCGCAATACCCATAAACATCTCCTGAGGTGTTTCTAGAGGAACATGGTTATGATCATGAATAACATAACGCTTCAATAATAAATCAAGTCCAGAATAAGTAAACATTTTATCACGATCTTTAACAATAAAACCCTCGGCCTCATCTATCTCTATACGAGAGTAATGAGTAAGAATATAATTACCATAAAGTCCTTTATCACACATATAGCGAATTTTTTCATAAAGGCATGTAATACCATATTTATTCATTACATTTGTAAGATTATTTTGAAAACTATAATTCAAAAGCCTTGACGCAATAAACTCCCAATTCGGAGCTTCTGGTGTTGTTAGTTCAACCGCCGCTTTAACAAGAGCAGCATAACATTCTTCTTCATTCATCGAAGGCTTATAAAAGCTATCAAATTTTGCCTGAAGTGCACTTAAAGAATAACTTTCATCATTGAAATCACTTTGAACTATCATCAAAAGTTCATTAAGCTTGTCATCACCAGAAACAGTTTCAATAATAGAAGCACGTGCCTGACGTAAAATAGAACGCTTTTCTCTATAAAGGATGTAGGCCTTAGCCACATCATACCAGCCATATTCCATAAGAACACGTTCCGCTTCATCTTGAACCAGCTCAACAGTTAGACCCTCATCATTGGGTAATCTAGACAGTAGGGTTGTTAATAGTTTAGAAAGTTCTTCTTCATCAATCTTTTTTCCCTGACCAACAAACGCTTTTTCTAAAGCGCTTTTTATCTTCCCTGGAATAAATTCAACAAGCTCACCATTTCTTTTTCTTATTTTCATACTATATACTTCTTCCCTCATCTTGTTTAATGTATTGATACACCTTATTTTTATTTATGATTATTGTAGATTCATTAGATAGGGTAATTATATTAGTAACAAGATATCGGGTCAAAGCATTTGCCCTTTAGAAAAATAAACATGTTATATGAATCATTAATTAATTCATCTCTTAATTTGATTAGTTATTGTTACTTAAAGGGTTTAAAAAAGGATCTACTTAAAGACCCTTAATCTAAATATTTAGATGTAATAATGTTAGTCATTATTAATCATTTTAATCGCTTCTTCTAAAGATGAAACTATGAATTTTGCTCTATTTTTAACTTCAGTTGGAGAATAATCAAAACAAATTGAGTTTTCAACTTCTTCAAACATTGGAATGTCGTTATAGTTATCGCCTATCACATAAACGCCATCATTTGGAAAATGTTGTTTGATAACCCTTATCGCCTTACCTTTAGAAATGCCTTTTGCGTTTACATCTATATCCTTTTCGTTTTTATAAAAAGATAATCTGTTGCTAAATTTCAAACTAATGTCTTTAAACAGTTCATCAGCTTGAACACTACTTGTAGGATGTATGCCGATTTGGTTAACTGGTACATTTCTGATTTCTGATAAATCTTCAATAAAGATTTGTGGCTCTATAAAATTTCCTCTTTCTAGATATGTATAAGCATCATTATCTTCTGATTGAAAATCAATTCGGTACTTGCCTCTATATTCGACCACAAAATCTTTCAATACATCAAAATCAACAGCACTTTCATATAACACTTCATTATTATTATTGATTATATAAGCGCCGGATGAAGCAGCTATAAACTTCCAATCAACTTTTCCATTAATTTTAGATGTAATATGACTTAAAGGTCTTCCAGTACATACACCATAGATTATTTCTTTAGCATCATTAATGGCGATGAGGTCTGCCTCTTTAAATCCACCTTTTCTTCTGAAATAAAGAGTGTCGTCAAAATCACTTACAAGCAGTTTCATTCTTTTGATACATTAAGATAATTTTGTTGGCGATTACTTCAATTGTTTCAGCTGAAGACATTTGATCTTGTGCATGAACAAGAAGTAAGTCTGGTTGAATAAAACCATTAGCACAATTTGATAATAATTTTGCGTGTACTTGATGACCTTCGACAAACAACTCTCTGCCTTCTTTTAATGCCTTATTGGCTTCATCGATTTCACCAGCAATAGCTTTATCTATTGCCTCAATAAACATTGACTTTGCAGCGCCTGATGAAGCTATTATTTGCATCGCAGCCATTGTAAATTCGTTATTTTCCATATTTCACCTATTTCATCATATCGATAGCTTGGTGTAGTACACCCTTACCATCCATCATTGCATACTTTCTCATATCAATGAAATCAACAGGAATTGGAGCCATATCTTTACTTACCTTTTCCTTCATAAATCTAATTTGAGGACCTAACAAAATACAATCAGCTTCTTTGCCAAGTGTCTCTACATCGTATTGAGTATGAGCTGAAATATCGCATTCATAATTTTCTTTTTCTGCTGCTTCTTTCATTGCATTAACAAGCATGCTTGTTGACATTCCCTGTGAGCAAAATAACATAATTTTCTTCATAATTTTAAATCTCCTTAAGCTTCATCTGATTCAGCTTGTTTCTCTAATTGTTTTTCATACATTTTTAAGAATGGGAACCAAATTAATGCATCCAACACAACTAGTAACAATTGAAGTATAACATTTCTGAAGTCACCAGCAGAAGCTAAAAATGCAGAGAAACCAATTGGTGTTGACCAGGTAACATAAACTGAT
>CAKUQM010000060.1 GCA_934675465.1 uncultured Erysipelotrichaceae bacterium
TCACCACAAGTTGATTCGTATGATGATTTTTTAGAGTACATAGATAACAACCAAGAAAATTTAAATTCGGGGGAGCACAGAGATGAATTTATTTAAAGGCAAAACGTTACTAATTACTGGTGGAACTGGTTCTTTTGGAAATGCTGTTTTAAACAGGTTTTTACAAACTGATGCAGAAGAAATACGTATCTTTTCGCGTGATGAAAAGAAACAGGATGATATGCGTCATGACTTTCAGGTTAGAATGCCTGAAGTAGTTGATAAGATTAAGTTCTATATTGGTGATGTACGTGATTTACAGTCTTGTAAGAATGCTATGCATGGGGTAGATTATATTTTCCATGCTGCAGCATTAAAACAAGTTCCATCTTGTGAATTCTTCCCAATGGAAGCTGTTAAGACAAATATCATTGGTACAGATAATGTATTAACTGCTGCTATTGAAGAAGGAGTAGAAGCTGTTATTTGTTTATCAACAGATAAAGCTGCTTATCCTATTAATGCTATGGGTAAGTCTAAATCATTAGAGGAAAGTGTAGCTATTGCTAAGTCTAGATACTCTGGTAAGACAAAAATCTGTTGTACTAGATATGGCAATGTTATGTGTTCAAGAGGTTCTGTAATTCCTTTGTGGATTGATCAAATTAAAGCGGGTAATCCTATTACTGTAACAGAACCTAATATGACTAGATTTATTATGTCTTTAGAAGAAGCTGTAGACTTAGTATTATATGCTTTTGAACATGGTGAAAATGGAGACTTATTAATTATGAAAGCACCTGCATGTTCTATTGGCTTACAAGCAGAAGCAGTATGTGAGATGTTTGGTGGTAATAAAGATGATATTAGAGTCATTGGTATTAGACATGGTGAAAAGATGTATGAAACTCTATTAACTAATGAAGAATGTGCTAAAGCTATTGACTTAGGTGGATTCTATAGAGTACCAGCAGATAATCGTGGTTTAAACTATGATAAGTATTTTAAAGATGGAGATTCTAAAAGAAACACTTTAACTGAATTTAATTCTAATAACACAAGACTTCTTAATAAAGAAGAAATAAAAGCTAAAATGATGGAATTAGCTTATATTCAAGAGAGATTGGATGAGGAAAAGAAGTAAGGAACTCAAGCGAAGAATATAATAACATAAATTGTTATCGTATGTTGTTTAATACAGTTATAAGGAAGTGAGGTGTGTTTGTGGACTATCGATTACAAGAAATAATTAATAATATTCATAATAGCGATGAACATATCTGTAAATCAATACAGATTGCCGCACAATATGACAGGGGTTTTGCTTCAAAAAATATTATTGATGGATTAAGAACATTTGTGGAACAGATCACACTTTACATTTATTGTATACAAACCGGAGATTTTATACATGAAAATTATGATGAAATACAACCTATACTTAGCAAAAAGGAAAATCTCAGAGGATGTAAGCCACTATATAAATTACATAATTACCTACAAGTATTAGCCTCGCATTATTCTATAGATGAAGATGCATCTGAAAGAGCGATGATTAGATATTATTCATATTTGTATGATATTCGTTTGCTATTGTCTCAAAAACAATATGATTTGCATATACTAAAAAATTTAGAAGATTTTCCGTTGGATACTGATCATAATTTAGATGACTACTATTCAAAAATTGCGGAACAAATAGATAAGCCATGTGCCATTCAGGAACCAACAAGTAGGTTTTATGTCTATTCAGAGAAAGAATTTTATGTTAATAAAAAGAAGTATTATGAAATAGTGTTATTAAATGCTAATGACTATTCTTCAAAATTTGATAGAATTGTAGTATTTTCAAATAAGTATATTTTACCTAATTATGCAATTAAAGCATCGTTTATTGATTCAACTATTAATATTTTTGAAAAAAATGTCAGAATAAAGATTGTAAATATGTGGGAAGTATCTATACGCGGTTGCGAGATAGCGAAGTTCTTATATTTGACTGGAAAAACGAAATCCAAAACATATAACAATACTTCTGAGTACTATGGATTAATGAAGTTTTTAACAGATAATCAATGCACTATTAATGATTTAATAAATCTAAACAATAGTGACTTTGAGCAAATAAAATCGGAAATTGTGGGTGAAGGGAAGAATACGTTAATAATGGATTCTTTAACATATGCTAGAGACATCATTTTAAATAATCGTTCATGGTCAAATACTTTATCATATTTAATATATAAAATGAATAATGTAATTTTAAGAAGGGTATTATCAGATGATTTGAATAGAGGATTATATATATTGACAAAGTGTTATCCATTTGAATTAATGCCGTTTGTCACAAGTTTGCCGAAACACAATCCATCAGTTTATGATTTGTTAGAATCGATAGATTTATCAGGAAGAGAATATGAATTGTTAGTTCATCAACTTCTTAGAAAATCTGCTAATGACAATACTCTTTATTTCGAATTAGAAGAAGCTGATAAAAAATATTATGAATTAGCAATCAAAAAGTATAATTCCAAACTATTTTCTGGCCATAAAGAAAGGTGCATTGAAAAATATAATAATAGATATTATCACAAAGAATCTGAAGAGGCGACAAACTATATAATTAAAAAGCTAAAAAGTTTTGAAAATTCGGGTGTTATGTTTTATGATGCTATAGTTGATACTTTTTTTGATGAATATCCAGATTTAGTTGATAGTGGAGAAAAGAAAAGCATTATTAGCACATTATTTATAGATTCTAGAATTGCTATTGTAAATGGGGCTGCTGGAACGGGTAAAACTACACTTTTAAGTTATCTTCCTAAATTATATGATTCTGAGATGATTGTTCTTTGCGTTACAAATACAGCATTGAACAATCTTAGAAATAGATTAGGTGATAGCAGAAATATAGATTATTATACAATCGCATCAATTATTAATCGTCAAGAATCTTTTAAAACTGATCTTTTGGTTGTAGATGAGTGTTCTACAGTTAACAACTTAGATTTCAAAAAAATTTTGGAGAAAATTGATTGTGAATGTATAGTGCTTGCTGGCGATACATATCAAATTGAATCTATTGAATTCGGTAATTGGTTTTCATTAGCTCAAAATTTTGTAAAGAAAGAATGTTGCTATGATCTTACATTTGTTCATAGAACGTCTAATCAAAATTTGAAAGTATTATGGGAAAAGGTAAGAAATTGCGATCCTACAACGTCAGAGACTATCGGAAGAAAGTCTATCTCCAAACAGTTGGGTAATGAAATATTTAAAAAATTATCAAATGACGAAGTAATACTTTGTTTAAATTATGGGGGTTTATATGGAGTTAACAATATAAACAATATCTGTCAACAAATGAATCCAAATAGCCCATTTTATTGGCATAATTTAGTTTATAAAATTGGCGACCCAATAATATTTAATGATAGTGACAGGTTTGACGGATACATAAAAAATAATCAAAAAGGGGTTATTGTTGATATCAAAATATCCAAAGATTGGATATTATTTACTATAAAAATTGATAAGGTATTAAAAGTTATTAGCCAATCATTTGGTTTCAGTATTCTTGACATAGATGACAATGGAACCACAATACAGTTTGAAGTAAATAAAGAAATTGATTATGATAAAGATTCCAATATTTTAAACCTCGTTCCATTTGATGTTTCATATGCCATATCAATTCATAAAGCACAAGGGTTGGAATTTGAAATGGTGAAAGTGATAATAACCGATGAAGTTGAAGATCGTATATCTCATAATATTTTTTATACAGCAATAACTCGAGCAAAAAATGATTTAAAAATATATTGGTCTGGTGAAGTTCAATATCGTGTACTCGAAAGAATTAAACATATTAAAAATGATGAAGATAAATTCTTGTTTTCAAAGAAAAATGGTATTGCATTGAATGGCAAGGTAAAATGAGCTTCAGAATGGAGTTTTAAAAACTTATGTGAAAAACTTTGGTGATTTTTATGCTCAGATGGACATGATTATACAATAGCGAGTGTTGTCAATCAACTCAGCTACAAAACACTATTCTTCAATGATATCGTTCTCGAATATCCATTTTCTTCTTTTACTAACTACCTTTCACCCAATTTCACTAATATGGAAACAAGCAAAGAAGAAAATGCAACTCCAAACAATGGGGTAGATGGAGAAGTAGAATTCATAGTAGCCTTTGGTAATAATGGGTTATGACTGTAGTTAAATGGAGATACTAAAAAAACATGGAACAACTCTAGCCAGGCTAATCCACCCATCTTTATATATCAACCCCACATCAAAAATCAACCGTGGAACTGTAATCTTTCCACACGCTATAATCAATACTGATGTAACAATTGGCAAAGGATGTATCGTTAATTGTAGCTCAATCATAGATTATGGATGTGTGATAGAAGATGGCTGTCATATTTGTCCAGGTGCTATCGTTAAAGGCAAAAACTGTATAGAATCTAAAACAAAGATAGAGGCTGGAGAAGTAATGGAGTTAAGAACTTATCCACTACAAAAATAAAACCCCTGTGTAAAAGAACACAGGAATAGTAAATAAAAACACAGGAGGAATTTAAGAATGGAATTTAATTGGAAAAACGACGGTCGCACTAAGGTAATGATAGGTTGTGGTACTCGTCCTGAGATAATAAGATTAGCTGCAGTGATTAAAAGATGTAGAGAATACTTTGATACATGTGTTGTTTACTATAATCAAAATTGGGATAGAAATCTAAGTACTGTGTTCTGGGAAGACTTTGAATTAAAGAATACCTTTGGAGAATATGGACCAGATATACTAGTTCCAGTAGTAGGTGATAATCTAGGTGTTACTTGTGGCAATATCTTAGGGAGAAGTTATGAACTATTAAGTGAACTTAGACCTGATGGCTATTTAGTATTAGGTGATACTAATAGCTGTTTAAGTGCTATTTCGGCTAAGAGATTACATATTCCTTTGTTCCATATGGAAGCTGGTAATAGATGTAAAGATGAATGTTTACCTGAAGAGACTAATAGAAGAATCGTTGATGTTATTAGTGATGTTAATTTATGTTACAGTGAGTTTGCTCGTAAGTATTTAGCTGCTACAGGCTTACCAAAAGAGAGAACTTATCAAACAGGTTCTCCTATGGCTGAAGTACTTAGAATGAATCTAGATAAGATTGAAAAGTCTGATGTCTTAAATAGATTAGGCTTAGAGAAAGATAAGTATATTTTATTGAGTGCACATAGAGAAGAGAATATTGATTCTGAGAAGAACTTCTTATCTTTATTTAACGCTATTAATGCACTAGCAGAAAAGTATGATATGCCAATACTATATTCATGTCATCCAAGAAGTAAACATAGACTTGAACAAAGTGGTTTTAAATTAGATCCTAGAGTTAGAGTAAATGAACCTTTAGGTTTTAATGATTATAATTGTCTTCAAATGAATGCGTTGGCAATCGTATCGGATTCAGGCACTTTACCAGAAGAAAGTAGTTTCTACTTATCTATTAATCATCCAATTGCTGCTGTATGTATTAGAACTTCTACTGAGCGTCCTGAAGCTTTAGAGGCAGGTGATTTTATCTTAGCTGGTATTACAACTAAGGAACTATTAAATGCTACTGATATGGCTATTAAAATGAAACAAGAAGGTGTATTAGGTAAACCTTGTCCTGATTATGTAGATGAAACAGTTTCTATGAAGGTAGTAAGAATAATTCAGGGCTATGTTAATGTAGTTAATAAGATGGTTTGGAGAAAAGATCAATAATGAATATACTAGTAACTGGTTCTAAGGGTATGGTAGGCACTGCCTTAGTTAATAACCTTAAGAATATAAGAGATGGTAAGAATAAGACTAGAAATATTAAGATAGATGAAATCTATGAATATGATATAGATGGTACTTTTGAACAATTAGATGAATATTGTTCAAAATGTGATTTTGTCTTTAATCTAGCAGGAGTAAATAGACCTGAGAACCAAGAAGACTTTATGAAAGGTAACTTTGGTTTTGCCTCTTTACTTTTAGACACATTAAAGAAACATAATAATAAAGCAGGTATTATGTTATCTTCTTCTATTCAAGCTACATTATCTGGAAGATTTGGTGATAGTGAATATGGTAGAAGTAAGAAAGCAGGTGAAGAACTTTTCTTTGATTATGAAAAAGAAACAGGTTCTAAAGTATATGTATATAGATTCCCTAATCTAATGGGACATTCTAGACCTAAATACAACAGTGCTATTTCTACTTTCTGCTACGCTACTGCCAATGATGAAGAGTTTACTATTAACGATAGAAATACAGAACTAGAAGTACTATATATTGATGATCTTATAGAAGGCATGTTTGACTTATTAGAAGGCAAACAACAATACTGTGAATTCAATGGTACTGAAACAGTATTAAATGATAATGGAAGATATTGTACTATACCTCTAACTCATAAGGTAACTCTTGGTGAAATAGCTGATTTATTAGAAGAATTTAAAAATCAACCAATAACTCTTATGATGCCTAAATGTCCTGAAGGAAGCTTTGCGAAGAAACTATTTAGTTTATATCTTACTTATCTTCCTACAAACAAATTCAAATATGAACTTAAAATGAACTGTGATGACAGGGGTTCTTTTACAGAACTTGTACATACACTAGATTGTGGCCAAGTATCTATTAATATCTCTAAACCAGGTATTACAAAAGGACAACATTGGCACAACTCTAAATGGGAACAATTTATAGTCGTAGCAGGACATGGTCTAATACAAGAAAGAAATATTAATACAG
>CAKUQM010000061.1 GCA_934675465.1 uncultured Erysipelotrichaceae bacterium
AATTCATATAAGAATGATTAATCATCTTATTTAGCAAAAACATGCCAGATAATCCATTCTTAGCTAAATGACATTAATATTTACACGGTTTAGGACAAACAAGTGATAGTTGGAATAATGTGATAAAAGAAACTAAAGTAGCAGGTGATAGTATAAGCTTAAGCTTAAATGATATGTTGACTGATAAGTGTGCAACTTATGATGAATTATATTCTGCTTTAAAAAAAGAATGCGATAAGTATGATGATGTTGTCCTATGTGGCTTATCATTGGGTGCGGTATTAGCTTTAAATTATGCATTGGATTTTCCAGATAAAATAAAGAGTCTTGTGCTTATTGCGCCACAATATAAGATGCCAAAGCTTTTATTAAAACTTCAAAATTTAATGTTTAAATTTATGCCAGCTTCAAGTTTTGATTCCATAGGGTTTAAGAAAGAAGATTTTATTAGTTTGTGTGCTTCGATGGCTAAATTAGATTTTGGTCATTCACTTGATAATATTTCTTGTCCTGTTCTTGTTGCTTGTGGAGAAAAGGATAATGTAAATAAAAAAGCTTCAAAAGAGCTGGTTAATCATTTAAAAGACGCCAATTATTTAGAATTATTAAATACAGGTCATCAGGCGAATATTGAATCCTATAAGGAATTGGCTTTGAATTTAAACAAGTTTTATCAGAAAAATATTGATTAACTCAATACTTTTCTGATTTCTTAAGCAATTTCTTATAGGATAAGTCTATCGCAAAAGCTCCAAGTGGGGCAGTTAAGATGATGGCAAGTACCGCAACTGTTAAAACAGTATCGCCACAGCTTAGTCCTAATGATAATGGTATACCACCAATGGCAGCTTGTACGGTTGCCTTAGGAGTATAGGCTATCATCGCAAATAATTTTTCTTTCTTGTTTAGTTTAGTTTTTAATAAACAAATAAAGACACCAAACATTCTAAATACTAAAGCTAATATTATAAGTAATAAGGCTTTAAAACCTACATGACTTAGATAATTGATGTTAACTGTGGCACCTACAAGTACAAATAGAAATACTTCAGCTCCTACCCATAATTTTCCATATTTAATTGATAGTCTTTTGGCAACAACTCCCCTGTTTCTTTTTAAGCCTACTCCTATAAACATGATTGCGATAAGGCTTGAAAAGGTGATTGAAGTAGTTAAGAAATCTTCTATTACTACCAGTAATAACGAGATACTTAGGATAATAAGGACTTTGGATGTATCTCTTATATGAATGTTTTTAAAAAAGAAAGCTAATACATATCCTAATAAAAGTCCTATAAGGATACCTAATAAAATAGATATAGGAATATTGATGAAGCTCATAATATTAGCACCTTGTCCTTGTGCCATACCAATAAATGTTGAGAACAAGACAATGACATAGACATCATCTACTGAGGCTCCTGCTAGGATTAGATCAGGGATGCCTTTATATCCTTCATCCATCAGTTTGACCATTCTAGGTACTACTACTGCGGGTGATACAGCTGCAAGTACTGAGCCTAGGATTAGGGATTCTAATGGGCTTAAATCTAAAAGTGTGGGTGCTAGTAATAAGACAGCCAACAATTCAAATGTTGCGGGTAGAAAGCACATTAAGATGGCGGGTCTACCAAGTTTTCTTAAAGCAGATAAGTCTAGTCCTAAACCAGCTCTTGTTAAGATGATGATAAGAGCTATTTTTCTTAGGTCACCTGATATGGCTAAAATATTAGGGTCTAACAGGTTTAAGACATAGGGACCAAGTATGATACCTGTTAGTAACATTCCTAATAGGCTTGGCAACTTTAATTTTTGGCAGATATGTCCTAAAGACATACCCATGATTAGGATTAATGAAATACTTAATAACATAGTTTTCCTTTCTAAAAAGATAAAAAGCTGAGTCTTTCTGCGTTTTAAAAGATGCAGAAGTCATCAGCTTTATAAGCGGTTTAAGCAATTGCTTAGGGAGAACCTCATTCCCTTGTTTAATATTATACAGTGGTATGTAAGATTTCTCTGATGATTTTCTTATCATACATCATTTCTTTTAATGTATTGACATCATCAATTTCTTTATCAATACCATCAAAGTATTTTCTTACCTTGTTCATTAAAGGTTGATAGTTTTTATCTAGTTTTGTTTTCTTGTTATGGTAGGCATCATTATAGTAGATATAGATAAGTGTTTTGATAATTGATAAACAAGAATTTTCAATCCAAAACTTACAAGTATCAAAGTCAGGAAGATATTGTTCAAGTAGTTTAGTGATTATTTCTCTACCGTCTTCATTGTTTTGGTAGATGTCTACATAGGTGAAATCAAATTGTTTAATGAAGTCTTTATTGAAGTAATCAAAGGCATCACCATTAATAATCTTAATTGGTTTGTTTGGGAACTTGTCTTTGATTAAATTGAATAGTTCAATTACTTCTTTTTCTTTTTCGATTACGGTAATTGATTCTACTTTTTCATTAAGCAGTGCCATATAAACAAAATAACCAATACCTAGTCCAAAGGTTAAAACCTTACCATGTGCCATCTTGGCATAGGGGTCGTTGGTTCTAAATTCTGAGATAGAGGCCATCATCCATTCTTTGTCTTTTTGTTTAAGAAAAGGCATTTCTACATCATCCCTGTAGGCTCTTAGGATCATATAGTCTTTTAATTCTTTATCTTTGTCATCTTGAATTTCATCAATGTTAAAAAGGTAACCTTTTCCTATTGTTACTGTTTCATAGCTAAAACCCTTTTGGTTACAGTTTTTGAAGTCAATTTTTTTAAGGTAGGGATTATTGATATATTCTTCCTTATTTATAAATAAAGAATCAATTTTATCTTGTTCCCCACTGGCTATTATTTCATTAATAGCTTCTTTTTCTACACTTGGTTCTACGTATCCATCTAGGTAATCGTTTTGGTAATTTGCGTCAATATTTGATTGTAAACGCTTTAAGTAGTTCTTAATTTCCTTTGTTTGTTTAATTCTCATATTTCTATTGTAGAATGTTTTGGGAGGATTTTTATGTTTAGTGCAACTTTAAATCAAATGCTTTTTTTATTTTGTTGTATATTGGTTGGTTTTTTCTTAAAGAAAAAGAAACTTTTAGGTGACAATTGTGAGAGTGTTATTTCTAAATTAGAAAATTTAATTTTAATTCCTTGTCTATTGATGCAGTCATTTTATACAAACTGTACTTTTGATAGTTTGAAGAATAATGCGGAATTATTGTTCTATGGACTTGGTTTTGTCTTATTACAAGTTTTATTAGCTTATATTCTTGCGCCTATTTTTAAGCCTACTGCTGATGAAAAGGGTATTTTTGTGTATTCATTATCGGTTGTAAATTTCTCTTTTATGGGAAATTCGTTGGTGGCTTCTTTGTTTGGTGCTGAGATGTTATATAAATATTTAATTTTCTCAATGCCTCTTAATGTCTTAGCTTTCTCTATTGGTTATATGTGGTTGTCTGGGGAAAGTTTTAGTTTTAAGAAGTTATTGAATCCAATTATGATTTCCATGATTATTGGTATTGTCATTGGTTTGACTGGTATTCAGCTTCCAATCTTTATTAAACAAAGTATTTCAAGTTTAGCTAATTGTTTCTCACCATTAGCTATGATTCTAACAGGTCTTGTAATTGGTGGTTATGATATTAAGTCTTTATTAAAGAATAAGAGAGTTTACTTGTTAACTTTAGTTAGATGTATCTTATTACCTTTAGTGTTATTGAGTGTTGTTAAGTTTATTGGCTTAAGACAAGAAATTATTACTTTATTAGTATTTATTTGTGCAATGCCTCTAGGTTTAAATACAATTGTTGTGCCTAGTGCTTTTGGTAAGGATACAACTCTTGGTGCTAGCATGGCTTTGATTTCTAATATCTTGGGTTTAATTAGTGTTCCTTTGTTTTTGTTCTTATTTGTGGTGTAAACTAGTATTATGAGTTTAACTGCAGGAATTATTGGACTACCTAATGTTGGTAAGTCAACTTTATTTAATGCTATTACGAATTCAAGGGTTGAGGCAGCTAATTATCCTTTCGCTACAATTGAGCCAAATGTTGGTGTTGTTGAGGTTAAGGATCAAAGACTTATTAATTTAGCTGAAATTTTTGAACCAGAAAGGACTATTTTCACAACTTTTGAATTTACGGATATCGCTGGTCTTGTAAAGGGCGCAAGTACTGGTGAGGGTCTTGGCAATAAGTTTTTAGCTAATATCAGAGAAGTGGATGCGATTTGTCATGTTGTTAGATGTTTTGAAGACAATGACATTCAACATGTTTATAATCGTGTGGATCCGGTTGATGATATTGAGATTATTAATTACGAATTAATTATGGCTGATATGGCCACTTGTGAGAATCGTATTTCTAAGGTAGAGAAGAAGGCTTTGACTACTAAGGATAGCGAGGCTATGTTTGAGTACAATATCTTGAAGAGAGTTCATGATGCGCTTGGTCAATCAAAGTTGGTTCGTTCTTTAGAGTTTAATGATGAAGAGTGGGCTTATTTGAAACAATTCTGTTTCTTGACTGCTAAGCCTGTTATTTATATCGGTAATATTAAAGAGGAAGAGATTAATGATCCAACAACTAATCCTCATTATGTAGCTTTATGTGAGTATGCTGCTAAGGAAAATAGTGAGGTTGTGGCGATTAGTGCTCATATTGAGGAAGAATTGAGTGATTTGGATAAGGAAGAGAAAGAGGCTTTCTTACAAGATTTAGGTATTAATCATTCAGGTCTTGATGAGTTGATTTTGAAGGCTTATAAGACTTTGGGTCTTAAGACTTTCTTTACAGTTGGTAAGGATGAATGCCGTGGTTGGACTTTCACCGATGGCATGAAGGCGCCTGATTGTGCTGGTGTTATTCATACCGATTTCAAGAGAGGTTTCATTAAGGCTGAGGTTTATGCTTATGATGATATGATGGAGTATAAGTCAGAGGCTAAGCTTAAGGAAGCTGGTAAGATTCGTCAAGAGGGTAAGGAGTATGTCGTTAAGGATGGCGATGTAATCTTCTTTAAATTTAATGTTTAAGAAATTTAGATACTAACTTATGTTGGTATCTTTTTTTTATGAAAAAATTGCACTAAACTTGTATTAGTGGAGATTTATTGAGTATGAAAACATTAGATCAGATTGAAATTGGAAGTAGTGCAAGAATTATTGAAGTTGGGGGTAGTGGTGCCCTTAGACAACATTTTTTAGATATGGGTATTGTCCCTGGTGCTGAGTTTACGGTTAAGAAGTTGGCGCCAATGGGTGATCCTATGGAAATAGAGATTCATGGTTATGAGTTGACTTTAAGACTTCAAGAAGGTGAGAAGATTAAGGTTGAGCCTATAAAAGAGAGAACAAGAAAACATGTCAGCATTGAGCGTGTTAAGGATAGTGATCATCCAGGTTTGGGTGAAGAGGGCAAATATCATAATGAAGAGGATGATTTAAAGAAGTTGCCTGATGATGAATTAATTAGTTTTGCGCTTGTTGGTAATCAAAATTGTGGTAAGACTACTTTGTTTAATTGTTTAACTGGTGAGAATCAGCATGTTGGTAATTTCCCAGGTGTTACTGTTGATAGGAAGGATGGTTCTATTAAGGGTTATCCTAATACGGTTATTACGGATTTGCCTGGTATTTATTCAATGTCTCCTTTTAGTAGTGAGGAGATTGTTTCTCGTAATTTTGTGCTTGAACAAAAGCCTAAGGCTATTATTAATATTGTTGATGCGACAAATATTGAGAGAAACTTGTATTTAACTATGCAACTAATTGAGATGGATAGGCCAATGGTTGTAGCCCTTAATATGATGGATGAATTGTTGGGTAATCATGGTTTTGTTAATGTCAATGATTTGGAGAATATGTTGGGTGTGCCGGTTATTCCTATTTCTGCTGCGAAAAATGAGGGTGTTAACGAACTTATTAAGCATGCGATGCATGTGGCTAAGTATCAAGAATTACCTAAGCGAATTGATTTTTGTGATGAGAATGATCATGGTGGCGCATTGCATAGATGTATTCATGGAGTTTGTCATTTAATAGAGGATCATGCGCTTAAGGCTGATATTCCGGTTAGGTTTGCGGCTACTAAGGCAATTGAAGGGGATGAGCTTGTGATTGATAAGTTGAAGCTTGATCAAAATGAATTAGAAACCCTTGAGCATATCATTAAGCAGATGGAAAAAGAGAGGGGCCTTGATGCCAGTGCTGCGATAGCTGATATGCGTTTTGAGTTTATTGAAAGACTTTGTGAGAAGACTGTTGGTAAGCCTAAAGAGAGTAAGGAAAGAATTAGAAGTGAGAAGATAGATAAAGTTTTAACTGGTAAGTATACAGCTATTCCTTGTTTCATTCTAATTATGTTGGCTGTTTTCTATTTAACTTTTAATGTGATTGGTGCTTTCTTTCAAGACTTGTTGGCAATGGGCATTGATAAGTTAACGTTTCTAGTTAGTAATTTGTTGACTACTATGAATGTTAATGCGGCTGTTAAGTCTTTGGTGGTTGATGGTATTTTTAAAGGTGTTGGTTCTATTTTGAGTTTCTTGCCGATTATTGTAACTTTGTTCTTTTTCTTGTCAATGATGGAAGATAGTGGTTATATCGCAAGAGTTGCCTTTGTGATGGATAAGTTACTTAGAAAGATTGGTTTGTCTGGTAAGAGTATTGTGCCTTTACTTATTGGCTTTGGTTGTACTG
>CAKUQM010000062.1 GCA_934675465.1 uncultured Erysipelotrichaceae bacterium
TTAGTACATTTCTTTAAAAAATAAGCCATAATATTCTCCTTTCAAAAGTACTCACCATTCTCACCATATTTATTATACCATAAAAAAATATTGTCAAATAGTTAAAAACATTAAAAAAGTATAGATTTTATCTATACTTTTGAGATTTCGGTTAGCATACTGCTTCTAAAAATTTATGGTGAGAAAGTCTAAAAACGGGCGTTGCCCCCACCTTCTTTGATACATTAGCGATAGCTTCCTTTAAACCCTCTACTACACTATCACTATCGATCACATTAATATCGCTGATACCAGAAATTGGCGCACTATAAGTACAAATAATATTAAAACGTGTATTATAGAATTCACCAACTAAGATATCAACTTTGTTGTCATCTAATTTTAAAGTTGCATAAACTTGTTTTACGTTATCCATAGTCAATATTATACAATGATTTATGTGTGAAATAAGCCTGTAATTTATGAGATAGAAAAATATTTGTTCAAAAAAGTTTATTTTATGACCTTGCATTTGATAAAAGACAATGGTATATTAATAAAGCTAGATTTAATGAAGGGAGGCATGTGTTATGTCAAGAGTTTGCGAAATTTCTGGAAAAGGACCTCTTTCAGGAAACAACCGTTCACATTCACTTCGTGCTACACGCCGTAAATGGAATGTAAATCTTCAAAATGCAACAATTATGGTTGATGGTAAACCTACGAAGGTTAAAGTTTCAGCCCGTGCATTAAGAAGTCTTAAGGCTCAAGCTAAGAATGCATAAAATCAGTGGTTAATAATTAACCACTTTTTTTATACCCAAAATAAAAGGAACCTAAATACTTAAGTTCCTAATATTCTCTTCTATATCACCCTTAAACACACTTGACCCAGCAACGGCTACATCACAACCCACACTAGATACCTTATAGATATTCTTATCATTGATGCCACCATCCACTTCAATCAAATAATTCAAATCATTTTCCTTACGATACTTATCTAATTGTTCAATCTTACTCAAAGAATCTTCCATGAACTTTTGACCACCAAAACCTGGTTCAACACTCATCACAAGCACCAAGTCAACATATTTCAATAAAGGAATAATCTGTTCAACACTAGTACCTGGTTTAATAGAAACACCAACCTTTACATGTAAATTCTTAAAATGAGCAATTGTATCTAAACAAGCATAAATATCATCACATGCTTCAAAATGGAAAGTAATGCCATCAGCACCTGCCTTCACAAACATATCACCAATAAAGATAGGATCACTCACCATTAAATGTACATCCATGAATAATGATGAATTATGTCTAAATGCTTTAAAAATATCTGGACCAAAACTGATATTAGGGACAAAGTGACCATCCATAACATCAAAGTGAATCCATTTACACTTTTCATTAACAATCTCTAATTGCTTAGAAAATTGAGCATAGTCTAAAGATAAAATTGAGGGAGCAAGTATCATAAATTAACCTTCTTTCTTTTCCGTATAATACATTAAATGAATACAAGATTCACCATTTTGTGAATACAAAGTACCAGCGCTAGGATCACATCCTACAACCGTATTTGGTTCATATTTCTTTTGATTATCAGACAAAGTCTCATAAGCAACTTCATCCTTGCTTACATTAAAGTTTAATTCCTTAAACATATTAAACACAACATCGACATTCTTACCCAAGATATCAAAAGGAATCATATAAGTACTACTTGTCGCATAAGTCAAAGTAATCTCATTAACCACATCAGGATTATATTTAGATCCAGCAGTCATACTCTGTTCTAGTATTGTACCCTCTTCCTTATCAGACTCAACACCAATAGTCTTCACATTAAAATTCTTTGATTGTAAGATACTCTTGGCATCCTCAACCTTAAGACCTACATAATTACCAATAGTGGCATAGCACCCTTCAGAAATGGTTACAACTAACTTAGTACCCTTTTCTACCAAATCACCTTCCTTAGGATTAGAATCAATGACGATATTAGCCTTTGTATCATCAGTCATCACCCACTTAATATTTGAACTATCAATGCCCAAACCTAAAGGACTCAAGACATCTTCCGCAACCGTCAAAGATAAGCCCTTAATACTTGGAACCGTAACTGGCTTATTCTTAGGTCCAATTACGCCTGTCAACATTAGAATAATTAATACCGCAAGTAATGAAATAATTGATAAGACAATAATTAAAGCCGAACTCAACTTACTTGTAGTCTTTGACTTCTTCTTTTTCTTAAAGTCCTTAACCTCATTGCTCTTCATCGAAACCTTAGAACTCTTTACAAGCACGATCGGTTTGTCATTCATCGCTTCCTTACTTAGACATCTCTCTAAGTCCTTAAGCATAATAGCTGCATTATCATATCTTTCCTCAAGTGATCTAGCAGTAGCCTTAACCACAATATTTTCAACACTTACAGGAATTTCCGGATTAAATTTACGAACTCTAGGTACATCCTTATTAATATGTTCTAAGGCAACCTGTACAGGACTATCGGCCTTAAAAGGTACATCACCTGTTAAAAGTTCATAAAAGACAATACCCAAAGAATAGATATCTGACTGCATACTAGCCTGGCCACCCTTGGCAAGCTCAGGAGCTAAATAATGAACAGAGCCCAAGATTGAACCCTTAGAAGTTAGCTGCATCGCATCATTTAAGACCGCAATACCAAAGTCAGCCAATTTAACAGTTCCATCATCCTTAATCAAAACATTTTGACTCTTGATATCTCTATGGATTATCCCATTCTTATGAGCTTGTAATAAGGCTCCAGTTAATTGTTTCATAATCCAAACAGCTTCTTTTGGTGGTAATGCACCCCTTCTTTGAATCAACTGTTTAAGCGTATGGCCCTTAACATATTCCATGACAATATAATGCATGTTTCCTTGTTCACCAACATCGTAAACTTCTACTGCATTAGGATGGAATAGTTTAGTTGAAGTATTGGCTTCTCTTTTAAACCGCTCCAAAGAAACAGGGTCATTGGCCATATCACCCTTTAAAATCTTAATGGCAACCTGACGATTTAAAATCGTATCAAAAGCTAGGTAGACATTAGCCATACCGCCCTTGCCGATTTCTCTTATAACCTCATATCTATTAGCTATCTTCATTTCTTAACTACGACAATCGTAATGTTGTCATAGCCTCCCTTTTTAAGTGCTAAAGCTAAAAGCGCATCAGCTTTTTTCTTTAAAGTATCATATTCTAAATTATCTAAAATATTGATAATCTCATTATCACTAACATAACCACATAGACCATCAGAACACAACATAAACATATCCATATCCTTGATTTTATGAATATCACTATTCACATAATCAAAAACACCAATAGCTCTTGTTAAATAATGACGCTTAGGATGAGTCAAACTCTCCTTATAAGAGATTTCACCCTTCTCTAACTTCTCATTAACATAAGTATGATCATTAGTTAACCTAAATAACTTCTTATCTAAAACACCATAGGTTCTACTATCACCTACATTCAAGGTTAAACAACCAAAAGAGGTAATTAAAACACCAGTTAAAGTAGTACCCATACCTAGATAATTTTCATTAGTAATAGATAAAGAATAAATATATTTATTACAGTCTTCAATTAAATTAGACATCTTATTTTTGGCATCACAAAGACTTGTAAAACAAGTATTAGTAAAACGTTCTTTAATATATTCTGCCGTTTTGCTAGAAGCGACATCACCTGCCTTGCCACCACCTATACCATCACAAACAAGCGTAAGAAAATCGCCACTATCATTAGTAGCGCTCATATATGAATCTTGATTAGTAAGACGATGTAAACCTACATCGCTTAAACAATAATAATCAATCACCTAACATCTCCTTCGCCCTTAATTGTCCACAAGCTGCATCTATATCCGTTCCTCTTTTTTGTCTAAGAGTAACGCTTAATCCTCTTTTCTTTAACAAGTCATAGAATCTTAGAGTATCCTTAGGACTTGTACTCTTATATTCATTTTCCTTAACCTCATTATAAGGAATTAAATTAATATAAGCATTTCTACCTCTTAATAGCTTTTGTAGGTCATCAGCATCCCTTGTGCCATCATTAACCCCTGCAATTAAAAGATATTCAAAAGTGATTCTACGATTCGACTTAGATTCATAATAATTAATAGCTTCCATTAATCTCTCTAAGTTATAAGCCTTATTAATAGGCATCAATTTATTTCTTAATTCATCATTGGCTGCATGTAAAGAAATAGCTAAATTATATTGTAGTTTCTCATCCGCAAACTTCTCAATCTTAGGTGCTAAACCACAAGTTGATACCGAAATATGACGAGCACCAATTTGTAAACCATAAGGACTATTTAAGATAGCAAGGGCCTTTAATAAATTATCATAATTATCAAAAGGTTCTCCCGTTCCCATGATTACCAAATTGTCTAATCTAGCTTCTTTTTCATCCAAATACTTTTGAATAGTTAAAGCTTGTAAAACAATCTCCCCAGGACTTAAGTCCCTTTGTTTCTTAAGAAGACCAGAAGCACAGAAAGAACAACCCATGTTACAACCAACTTGAGAAGATAAACACGCAGAGTAACCATATTCAAAGACCATTAATACTGATTCAATCAAAGCACCATCTTCAAGTTCAAACAAGAACTTAACCGTTCCATCCTTTGATTCTTGTTTATTTCTAATCTTGAATTCATGGAAGGTAAATTCATCGTTTAATTTAGCCTGTAAGTCCTTAGAAATATCACTCATTTCCTCAAAAGAAGAGACCCTTTTCTCGTATAGCCACTTAAATATTTGTTTAGCTCTAAAAGGCTTTAAACCAATAGAAACTAAATAATTTTCTAAATCCGTTAAATCTAAATCGTAAATTAAACTCATTTGTCTTCCTTTTTCAATACTGCATAATAGAAACAATCGCCTAAATCATTAATGATTGTATCTTCTTCTTTTAAACTAAATTCCTCATGTTCCTTTAAGAAAGATAAAACCTGTTTACCATTTTCCTTCTTGTTAAGGGTACATGTACTATATAGTATTTCACCATTTGTTTTTAATAATTTACTTGTACTATTAAGCAAACCTTTTTGGATTATTTGAAGTTCATCCAAAGAAGATGGACTTAGATGATACTTAAGATCTGGCTTTCTACCCAAGGTTCCAAGTCCAGAACAAGGCACATCTAATAAAATCTTATCGAATTTAACATCCAAAACATCACTTAAAATTCTACCATCATAATTAAGATAATGCACTCCGTCAAAGCCTAATAGCTTAGCTCTTTCTTTGATTAATTCTAGACGATGCTCATGTAACTCGTTACTATAGGCATTTGTTGGTTTTACAATATCTAGACAATTAAATAATTTAGAACCTGGGGCACAACATACATCCAATAAGACATCATCTTTCTTTAAATCTAAATGTTTTACTAAAGAAGAAGAATTGATATCTTCGATATAGAAGTAGCCCTTCTTAAATTCTTCACTATTAACTAAAGACTTATTAGAAGTAAAGATATCTTCATTAATAATATTAATATCCTTTAAATCAGCATATTTACATTTATTATGATTAAGACGATAGTAAACAGTTGGAATTCTTTTGTAGTTTTTTGAAATACGTTTGAATTCATCTCCCTCATATTGACTCTTAAGCAACTTATAAATCCATTCAGGTAATGATTCATTTATATGATCAGGACCCTTTTTAAACACATATTCTTTTCTTAAAATCGCATTCACAAAAGGCTTATCATGCTTATTAGCTAATTCTACATATTCATTATTTACATAATAGGCATCACTAGAAAGGTAATATCTTTCATATAGGGCCATCGCAATAATAATCTTATTTCTTAGAGAAGTAGAATTCTTTAAGAAATCTCTGAATTGAAAAACCAAATAATCATATTCCTTTAAAACACCATTAACCAAGTTGGTCACAAAGGGTCTTTGAATCGGTTCTAATTCCTTAAGCTTCTCACGCATTAAAAGATTAGTGTAAGCTTTATCACTAATCGTCTTATATATAATCTCAAATGCTACTTTTCTTTGATTCATTACTCCAAATACAAAGGGTCAATGTCAACCTTGATTGACGCCCTGCCTTTCTCTTTCAAATACTTATCTATGATATCCCAAACATCATTAATTAAGGGATTTAATTTATCATTACTAATAAGAATTCTAGTCCTATGCTTACCCTTAATTCTATTTAATTCAAGTGGTCGATAATGTTTATATGATAACCTATCTACAAGATTCATCAGATATTCAACACTTGAGTCCAACATCTCTTTATTTTCACAAGAAATAAAGATAGCCAACAAATGGGCATAAGGAGGATATAAGGTCTTATAACGATAATTCATTTCAATACGATAGAAATAATCATAATCTTGTTTTAAAACCGCCTTTAAGACATAGTGTTCTGTATTAAAGGCTTGAATCAAAACTAAACCCTTATTATCGGCTCTGCCACTTCTACCACTTGCCTGCATCAATAAATCAAAGGTTAATTTAGCGCTATTGTAGTCTTGATGAGCCAATCCTGCATCAGCATTTAAGATGCCAACTAAAGTCACATCAGGAAAATCCAAACCCTTGGCAATCATTTGAGTACCAATCAAGATATCTATTTCCTTATTACCAAATCTTTTCAAGATTTCTTCATGACTATCTTTCTTATAGGTGGTATCCCTATC
>CAKUQM010000063.1 GCA_934675465.1 uncultured Erysipelotrichaceae bacterium
GGTTTACTGTTATCTGATCAATGCCCATATACTATTAAGGCTGCTGCTTTTGAAGATTATGATCAATCTTTATTTAAAGACAGAAATGAATTTTCTGGTTCTTTATTAAAACAACTAGAAGATGTTTATTCTTATATAGATAAATATAATAATAATCGTTCTACATTTGATAAATTATGGAGAATTGATACCAGAGACTATCCAGAAAAAGCACTTAGAGAAGCTTTGTTGAATTCCATAGTTCATAGAGACTATTCTTATAGCGCAAGCACACTTATTAGTATTTATAAAGATAGGCTTGAAATAGTTTCTGTAGGTGGTTTAATGCCAGGATATGAGCTGAAGGATATTAAAAATGGATTATTTGATACTAGAAATCCGAATCTTGCGAATATTTTTTATCGTTTAAAATTAATCGAAACTTATGGAACTGGTATTAAGAAAATATATGATGCTTATGAATTGAGTGGCTGTGAGCCTGAAATAATAACTACAAATAATTCTTTTAAGATTATTCTTCCTAATATTAATTATAAACAAAACAATAATTTATACATTTCATCTCCTGAGATGATATATTGTGATGAAAATGTTTTATTAAAATATTTAAAAGATAATAAAAGTATTACTAGAAAAGAAGTCGAGACACTAATGGGACTTAGTCAATCTAGTGCTGGTCGCATTTTAAAAAAGATGGTTGATGAGGGAAAACTTATCCAATTTGGTGGTAGTAGAAACATAAAGTATATGCTTAGAAAATAAATATATAAGAAATTGGCAAACGAATGAATATAAGTTCTTTAGAAGGTTGACAACTAGATAACTAAGTCTTATCATTACAAAGTACAAAGATTAAGACACGATCTTATTATTGATGATATAGAGAGGCCATGGGTGGTGAAAATGGTCCTAGATAATATGATTACTACTTATGAGTTCCACTAATACTGGACGTTACTCGCGTTAAGAGATTAAGTTAGAAAATAAGGTGGTACCGCGTTTGTTTACGCCCTTGTATCACCTTTTTTATTTTAGGAGGTTACAATGATTAACATTAAAGAGAACGAACACTTAAATACTTTGAACCACTCTTGTGCTCACTTACTAGCTCAAGCGGTGTCTCATTTATATCCAAATGCTAAATTTTGGGTAGGTCCTGTAATTGAAGAAGGTTTCTATTATGATATCGATTTAGGAGATGATGTTATTAAGACTGAAGATCTTGAAAAGATTGAAAAGGAAATGAAGAAGATTGCCAAGGATGGTAAGCGTATTGTAAGACATGAAATTTCTAAGGAAGAAGCTTTAGAAATGTTCAAGGATGATCCATATAAGATTGATTTAATCAATAGAATGGATGAAAATGAAACAACTATTTCATGTTATACACAAGGTGATTTTACAGATTTATGTAGAGGACCTCATGTTGATACAGTTAAGGAATTAAAGAATTTTAAACTAATTAAGCATTCTGGTGCTTATTGGAAAAATGACGCTAAGAATAAGATGCTTCAAAGAATTTATGGTGTATGTTTCGACAATAAGGAAGATTTAGAAGCTTACTTAAAGGAATTAGAAGAGGCTAAGGAAAGAGACCATCGTAAGATTGGCAAGGATTTAGAAATTTTTATGACTTCACCTTTAGTTGGTGCTGGTATGCCATTATGGTTACCAAATGGTTCTATTGTACGTAAACAACTTGAAAACTATATCTACAAGAAGGAACAAGCACTAGGCTATGACCATGTATATACTCCATGTGTTGGTACTAAGCAATTATATGTAACAAGTGGACACTGGGATCACTATCAAAAGAATATGTTCCCACTAATGAAGGTTGATGATGAAGAGTTCGTATTAAGACCTATGAACTGTCCTCACCACATGTTAGTTTATAAGAACAAGTTACATTCATATCGTGATCTTCCAGTTAGAATTGGTGAATTTGCCACTGACTTTAGATATGAAGCATCAGGTGCTGTTAAGGGTCTTGAAAGAGTTAGATGCATGTGTCAAAATGATGCTCATTTATTCGTAACTCCTGAACAAATCGGTGAAGAATTCAAGAGGGTAGTAGCTTTAATTCTTGATGTTTATAAAGACTTCGGTATTAAAGACTATAAGTTTAGATTATCTTTAAGAGATAAGGAAGATAAAGAAAAGTACTTTGATGATGATGAAATGTGGGATAATGCAGAGAATAAGCTAAGAGAAGTATTAAATCAATTAGGTGTTGAATACTTTGAGGCTAAGGGCGAAGCTGCTTTCTATGGTCCTAAGTTAGACGTAGAAGTTAAGCCTGCTGTAGGTCCTGAAGTTACACTATCAACTTGTCAATTAGACTTCTTATTACCTCGTAGATTTGAACTAAACTATATTGATTCAAATGGTGAAAAACAAGTTCCGGTAGTAATTCATAGAGCAATCTTTGGTACTTTTGATAGATTTACTGCCTTCATTATTGAAGAAACAAAGGGTGCGTTCCCATTGTGGTTGGCTCCAAGTCAAATCGTAATTGTTCCAGTAAATAGTGAAATCCACACTGACTATGCATATAAGGTAAAGGAAGCATTAGCTAGTGAAGGATTTAGAGTGGAAGTAGATGCTCGTAATGAAAAACTAGGTTATAGAATTAGAGAAGCACAACTTAAGAAGATTCCAGTAGAAATCGTTGTAGGTGATGGCGAAATCGCTGAAGGTAGTGTTAATATTAGAAGATTTGGTGTTCAAGGTAATACTTCAATGAAACTTGAAGACGCTATCGCTTTATTCAAAGACGAAGTTAAAAAGTTTACATGTTAAAGAAAGTAACATTAGTGCTACTTCTATTACTTCTATGTGCTTGTAGACCAAGCGTTGTAGAAAATAGTAATGGTGATAATTTTAATATCTTATCTCTACAATCAGCTTCATTATCGTTATTGTGTTTTAAAGAAGATGAACACAATATTGAGATTACTAGTGATGTGAATATATTAAGTGAAGCCTTTGATAAGGATGAGAAAGATATTATAATTGCACCTGTTAATATAGGAGTTAAGAAGTGTCTTGAGAATGATAATTATAAATTATTAGCTATCTTAGCTCATTCTCATTACTATATTTGTTCTACTGATGAAGCTTTCAATAAAGGTGATGTAGGGGTTTATGGCGAAAAAACGGTTCTAGGTGGTGTTTTAAATGCTCTGAGTGCTAATCTTTCTAAATATAACTTTATCTATTATGATAGTGTTCAAGCCTTAAAAGATGACTTGAACAATGGCGTAATCAATTCAGCTGTTTTAAGTGAAATTGATTATAATGATTTCAATAATTATCAAGATTTAAAATTTTATAAGATTGAAGAAATCGATAATGTCTATCAAAAAGAATATAGTTATAGTGATTTTCCTACCTATGGTCTATTTATAAAGGATGATGTTCTTAAAAATAGACAAAATGATTTATCTAATTTTATTAGAATTGTTAGAACTAGTATTAATTCTTATAAAAATGATAAGACAACATTTAATAAAGTTTTAGAGAATGCTGATTTGGAAAGACTAGGTTTCAATAATCCAAGCCTTATCTCTGAAAGCTATAATTACTGTGGTATCTGCTTCGAATATGCCATCGATGAATATGAAAGTCTAAAGACTCTATTGTCTTGTATGGATATCGAATTATCTGAAAAAGTAATCGTTCAATAAGTAAATAAGCCGACAAATTTAATAAGTCGGCTTTTATAAACTCTATTAATATTTATATTAAAAGGATGGTTTTTATATCCATCCTTCATAACTTATTTGTTAATTTCGTTTGTTAAGAATTCAATTGCTTCATCAATTGTAAGTTCTTGAACATCATCACAACCACGCTTCTTTAATTCGACGATGCCTTCACCAATTCGCTTACCAACTGTAATACGATAAGGGATACCAATTAGTTCAGAGTCATTAAACTTGATACCAGGTCTTTCGTTTCTATCATCTAGAATTGTTTCAACACCAGCTGCATTTAACTTATCATATAGTTCATTACCCTTAGCAACCTGTGTTTCATCTTTCATTGACATGATAAGAACGATACAGTGATATGGAGCGATATTTAATGGCCATACAATACCTTTTTCATCATTGTTTTGTTCAACAACGGCAGCAATTGTTCTACCAACACCAATACCATAAGAACCCATCCAAACTTCTTCTTGTTTGTTATCTTTATTTAAGTAAGATAGGTCAAGAGCTTTTGAATACTTAGTACCAAGTTTGAATGTATTACCAACTTCAATACCCTTAGTCATCTTAAGTGGTTTGCCACACACTGGACAAATATCTCCTTCCATTACATTAGAGATATCTGCAACCATATCAGCCTTAATATCACTAGGATTAGCATTCATCAAGTGATATCCTTCTTTATTAGCACCACATACGAAGTTATGCATATTCATTACTTCATTATCAACAATCATCTTAGCATTTAAGCCAATAGGTCCTGTAAAACCAGGTACTGCATTAGAGGTTGCGATTAGGGCATCGTCCGCAAAGTTGACTTCACTACAGCCTAATAACTTACAAACCTTAGTTTCATTTAATTCACGATCACCTCTAATGAACAAGACAACTAGATCATCCTTGATATTCATAAGTAAAGCCTTAACTGACTTCTTAGGATCAACATTTAAGAAAGTACATACTTCTTCAATTGACTTACAATCAGGTGTAGCTACTTCAGTTAACTCAAGTGGTGCTTCAAGAGATTCTTTAGTAACAAGTTGAGCTACTTCTTCATTACTAGAATAGCCACAATCACAATAGATAACACTATCTTCACCAACTGGTGTAATAGCTTGGAACTCTTCTGACAACAAACCACCCATGATACCTGTATCAGCTTTTACGATACGATAATCAAGACCAATTTCATCAAATATTGCCTTATAAGCGTCAAACATTTTCTTATAAGAGACATCTAAGCCTTGTTCATCTCTGTCAAAAGAATAGGCATCTTTCATCACAAATTCTTTAACTCTAATTAGACCAAAACGAGCTCTAGGTTCATCACGGAACTTAGTTTGAATTTGATATAGGTTAAATGGCATGTCCTTGTATGATCTAATCATTGACTTACTTGCGAAGGCAAATAATTCTTCATGAGTTGGACCCAGTACCATGTCCTTACCAGTACGATCTTTTAGCTTGAAGATAGAAGGGCCAAAACCTTGTAATCTTCCTGAATTTTCATAGTATTCACTGGCAATTAACGCTGGCATCTTAACTTCTTGGCTACCAGCATTGTTCATATGCTTTCTAATGATTTTTTCTACTTTATCTTGTACTCTTAATCCTAAAGGAAGCATCATATAAATTCCGGCAGATGTTTTCTTGATATAACCGGCTTTTACAAGTAGATTTCCACTTTTTGAGTCTTCATCTCTTGCGTCTTCTCTTAATGTAAAAAAATAAGAATCTTTTAATTTCATGACGTAAACTCCTAACTTTAACAATTTTATCATAGTTAACACTTAAAAATGTGGTATATTAGATAAAAAATAAAGGGGCAGGTATGGCAAAATTTTTTAAAGAAGAATCTAGAACATTTAATGAATACTTACTAGTACCAGGTTTATCTACAAGAGAAAACACTCCTAGTAATGTTGATCTTACAACACCTTTAGTTAGGTTTAAGAAAGGTGAAGAAAGTGCAATCAAGCTAAAGCTTCCTATGATAAGCGCAATCATGCAGTCAGTATCAAATGATACTATGGCTATCGCTTTGGCAAAAGAGGGTGGTGTCAGCTTCATTTATGGCTCTCAAACTATTGAGCAACAAGCTGAAATGGTTAGAAAAGTAAAGACTCATAAGGCTGGTTTTGTAATTTCTGACTCAAATGTTAAGCCTGAAAATACTATCGCTGAACTATTAGAAGTAATTGAAAGAACAGGACATTCTACTGTGGCAGTTACTGATGATGGTAAGAATCATGGTATTTTAAAAGGTATCATCACATCTAGAGACTATCGTTTAGGTAGAGTCTCATTAGATGATAAGGTAGAAAAATACATGACACCAATTGAAAAGTTGGTATGTGGTCATGTTTCACTTACATTAAGTGAATGTAACGATTTAATCTGGGATAATAAGTTAAATAGCTTGCCTATCTTAGATGATGAAAAGCGTTTAGTTTACTTAGTATTTAGAAAAGACTATGAAGCTCATAAGGAACATCCAAATGAATTATTAGATGAACACAAGAGATTTATCGTTGGTGCTGGTATCAACACGAGAGACTATGAAGAAAGAGTTCCTGCACTAGTTGAAGCTGGTGTTGATGTATTATGTATTGACTCTTCAGAAGGTTTTACTG
>CAKUQM010000064.1 GCA_934675465.1 uncultured Erysipelotrichaceae bacterium
GCTGTTCTTGTTGATAGAGGACATAGAGAAATTCCTATTAAAGCCGATTATGTTGGTAAGAATGTGCCTACAAGCCGTAGTGAAAATGTTAAGTGTAAGTTTATGGAAACTGATGGAGTGAATGAAGTAACACTTCTAAAAAGGGATTAGATATATGGAAAATACTTTAAAGAGTTTAGGTTTGGATGTTGAGCTTATTAAGAGTAAATATCCTAATTTTGATGAATATGTGAATATCGTTAAGTTTTATCTTAAGGATGAGTTTTTTGAAGAAATTGGAACTTTTCTTGAAAACGAAGACTATGCTTTAGCGAAGGATGCCTGTAAGGGCTTGTTTATCTTAGCTCAAGATCTTTGTCTATATCCTTTATATATTACCTTAATGGAAGTATATGAGGACTTGTGTGAAGAAGAGTATAAGGATGTTATTAAACATTATGATGAAATGAAACTTGTATATGACAGGTTTGTGGGTGCTATAAATGTTTGATGCGATTGTTGTTGGTGCAGGTCATGCTGGTGTTGAAGCCGCAATGGCTCTAGCTCATGGTGGCAAGAAGACTGCCTTAGTAACTATTTCTTTTAGTCATATTGCCAACATGCCATGTAACCCTTCTATAGGTGGTCCTGCCAAGGGTATTGTTGTAAGAGAAGTGGATGCCTTAGGTGGTGTTATGCCCCGTGTTGCTGATTTAACAGCTTTACAATTTAAGATGTTAAATACTACTAAGGGGCCAGGTGTATGGAGCATGCGTGTGCAATCTGATAAGAATGCTTATTCTTTGATGATGCAAGATCTTTGTATGCATACTGAAAACTTAACATTATATGAGGATATTGTTGAGGAAGTCTTGGCTGAAGATAAGAAGATTACAGGTGTTAGACTTCAAAAAAATGGAATCTTAGAATCTAACATTGTAGTATTAACAACAGGTACTTATATGGACTCTTGTAGAATGGTAAGTGCTACTGTTACGCCAGGTGGCCCTGATAATGAGCCTACTACTAAGAATTTAAGTGAATCTTTAAGAAAATTAGGCATTAAATTATTTAGATTAAAAACAGGTACACCAGCTAGAGTATTAACTAGTTCTATTGATTTTTCTAAGACTAGTCTAGAAGAAGGTAGCAAGCGTTTTATTAGATTTAGCGAAGATACAAAAGAAGATGAAGTTAGATCGATTGAGGAACAAATGCCTTGTTACTTAACTTATACAACAGAGAAGACTAAAGAGATTGTCTTAGCTAACTTAAATAAGTCTTCTATGTATTCAGGTGTTGTTAAGGGTGTGGGACCTAGATATTGTCCATCTTTTGAAGATAAAATTGTAAGATTCTCTGATAAAGAAAGACATCAATTATTCTTAGAACCACTAGATGCCACAAATGAATTGACATATGTTCAAGGTTTCTCTACTTCCATGCCATATGATGTACAAGAAGAAATGGTACATTCCGTTACTGGCTTAGAGAATTGTAAGATTATCAAGTATGCATATGCCATTGAATATGATGCGATAGATCCTTTACAAGTTAAAGCATCTCTAGAAATGAAAGATATTGATGGCTTGTTTATTGGTGGCCAAATACTTGGTACTTCAGGTTATGAAGAGGCGGCAGGTCTAGGTATGATGGCTGGTATTAATGCCCTTAGAAAACTTAATAATAAGGAGCCTTTAGTCTTGAAAAGAGATGAGGCTTATATTGGTGTTATGATTGATGATTTAGTAACTAAGGGTACTAAGGAACCATATCGTTTATTGACAAGTAGAGCTGAGTATCGTTTGTTGATGAGACATGATAATGCTGAGAATAGATTAATTAAATATGGTCATGAGAATGGTTTGATTAGTGAAGAAAGATATCAAAGATATCTTGATAAAGTTGATCAAAAGAATTCTTTGATTACTTATTTAAAGAATAGTAAGGTAGATTATTCAACTGGTATTGGTGAGTATTTAAATAGCTTGGGTTTTGAAGAAGATAGTATGAAGTCTTTTAATGCCTATGAGCTTGTGAAAAGACCTGGTGTTGAGTGCAAAGAAGTATTGAAGTTTTTAAATAATGATTCTTATGATGATGAGGTAGTCTTTAATACTCAAATTGAAATAAGATATGAGGGTTATATTCAAAAGGCTCGTAAAGAGGCTGATAAGATGTTGAAGATGGATGGTATGAAGTTACCTCAGAATATTGATTATAGTAAGGTGGATAACTTAAGACTTGAGGCTAGACAAAAGCTTAATCAAGTTAAACCATTTACTTTAGGTCAGGCAAGTAGAATCTCGGGTATTAATCCTGCAGATTTAAATGTGTTGGCAGTATATATAAAGGAACATAAGATTTAAATGAATAAGATAAGCGTTCTTGGAGCAGGTACTTTCGGTATTTCGTTAGCTAGATTGTTGGCTAATAAGGGTTTTGAGGTGACTGTTTATGTTCACAAAGAAACAAAGGCTCAGTTGCTAAGGGAAACAAGGCATCATGAGCGTTTTAAGGATGTTTTACTTCCTAGTAGTATTGTCTATACTTCTGATTTAAAGGAAGCTTTTAAAGATAAAGAGATGATTGTTTATGCGATACCTTCTACTAGTATTCGTGAAGTAGCAACGTCAAGTAAAGAATATGTTGAGGATGGTCAATATATTGTGGATGTTGCCAAGGGTATGGAGAAGGATAGTCTTTTAACTTTAACAGAAGTTATTGATGATGTTTATAAGAATGATACTTTAAAGTATGTTGTCTTAAGTGGTCCTACTCATGCTGAAGAGGTTATTAGGGATATGCCTACTGCGATTGTGGCTGCTAGTAAGGATTTAGAGGCTGCTAAGGTAGTACAAGAGACTTTTTCTGTTGATTTCTTTAGAGTTTATACTAATGAAGATATTAGAGGTATTGAAATCTGTGGTGCCTTAAAGAATATTATGGCAATAGCTGCAGGTTTGTCTGATGGCTTGGGTTTTGGTGATAATGCCAAGGCTGCTTTAATCACAAGAGGTTTACAAGAGATTAAAAGACTTGGTACTAAGATGGGTTGTCAAAATGATACTTTCTTTGGCTTAGCTGGTATTGGTGATTTGATTGTTACTTGTACCAGTGTTCATAGCCGTAATAATTGTTTTGGTCATTTATTAGGTGAAGGTAAGACAATTGATGAGGCTAAGAAGGAAATTGGGATGGTAGTAGAAGGTTTGAATGCTTTGCCTGCTGCCATTGAATTAGCTGATAAGTATAATGTTGAGATGCCAATTACAAGCATGTTATCTAAAATTGTCTATGAGGGTTTAGATCCTTATGTTGGTGTTAATCAATTGTTTAAGAGGGAATTGAAGAGTGAATAATATTTTAGAGAAAATTACGTTGTCTAGTCTTATTGAAAGTATTGTTGTAGCTTTATTTACAATTCTTTTTCTAAGGTTTTTAACCAAGATTAATAAGAAATATTTGACTAAGCACGAAGATAATAGTCAGATGAATGGGCTTGTTAAGGTTTCTTTTCAGGTGGTTAAGACAATTATTATAGCTTGTGCTATTTTAATGGTTTTAGAAATAAATGGTATTAATGTAACTTCTTTAGTAGCTGGTCTAGGTCTTGCCAGTGCTGCGGTAGGTTTGGCTTTACAGGACTTTTTAAAAGACGGTATTATGGGCGCTCATATTGTGTCTGATCATTTCTTTAGTGTTGGTGATACAGTTAAGTATAATGATCTAGTTGGCGTGATTGAAAACTTTAATATGAAGACTACTAAGATTAGAATATTGGTTGATGATAGTGTCTTGAGTATTTGTAATAGAAATATTTCAGAGATTACAAAATTGTCTGATGTAGCAAAGGTGGATATTGATTTACCTTTGGCTTATGAAGAAGATTTTGAAAGGGTTGATGAGGTCTTAAATAAGATTATTGTTAGGATTGCGGCAATGGATAATGTTGAGGATGCACAGTACTTAGGTACTGATGCCTTCCTTGATTCGGCTATTGTCTATAAATTAAGATTTTATTGTCCTAGAAGTGAGATGTATGATTTAAGAAGAAAGGCTTTAAGACTTGTTCAGATTGAATTGAAGGAAAACAATATGTCTATTCCTTATAACAAGTTGGATGTACATAGTTATTAGATGAAAAAATTAAATTTGTATTATATAAGTTCGCTATTATTCTTTGTGGTAGCGATATTACAATTTGTAGATAAGATCGAACATTCACTTCCTGTAGTATGGTTGTGTCTTGGCGCTTGTTCCTTAAGTTTAGGTTCTACCCAAAATAAGAATAATTAACCGTCGTTGACGGTTTTTTAGATAGGTGAATATAAAAGGAGAATGAAGGAATGATTTTATATTTTAGTGCGACTGGAAATGGAAAATATATTGCGGAAAAGATTGCTGAAAGGGAAAATGAAGAATGCATGTCCATTATTGATTGTATAGCTAATAATAGGTATGAGTTTAAGGATGAAGAGGTATTGGGTATTGTTTCTCCAACTTATTTTTGGAGATTGCCTAGGATTGTAGCTGAATATCTTAAGAAAATTAAGATAGAGAATTGTGCTTATACATTTATCTTGGTTAGTTATGGTACTTCTACTGGTATGGCGAAAGAGATGGCGAGTAGTTTTTATAATTTTGACGCTTATTATAGTGTGCTTATGCCTGATACTTGGACACCAATGTTTGATTTGACTAATAAGGAAAAGGTTAATGATAAGCTTAATAAGGGTAAGGAACAACTTGGAAATGTGCTTAATAATATAGATGAAAGAAGAAAGGGAGATTTTGTGGACAAAAAGCTTCCAAAAATAGTAGCTCTATTACCTTCTAAGTATATGTATAACACTGAGCGCAAGACTAAACTATTACATGTGAATAATGATTTGTGCGTGGGATGCGGCTTATGTGCTAAGAAATGTCCTGTAAAGGCCATTGAGATGTTTGATGAAAAACCTAAATGGGTTGTTGATGAGTGTGAGATGTGTTTGGGCTGTCTACATAGATGTCCAAAGTTTGCGATAAGCTATGGTGATGGTAAGACTAATAAACATGGACAGTATCAAAATCCTGATGCTAGAATATAGTTATGTTAGTAGGATTTATCATTTGGACATTAATAACATTAGTATTTGTATATATCGGTATTACTATTCGTAACAGCAATATACCAGTTAACTTATTTACATTTGGTGATATACCAAAGGTAAATGATATTAAAGGCTACAATAAAGCAGTATCTAACTTATGGTTAGTGTTTGCAATATTGTTTGAGTTGATTGGTATATCATTATTGTTTATTAAACAGAATTCACCACTAGTTATATTAATAGTATTGGGTGTGGTTTTCCTTGTTATTGGTATGATGGTGACTTATACAAAGATTGAAAGTAAATATAAGGTTTAAAACTTGTTTGTTCAACTTGGACAAACAAGTTTTAATATGAAGAGTATGTGTGCTTATCAAATGGTGCTTGACAAGAAGAGGTAAATAGAATTAATATAACAGTGTTATATAACACTGTTATATTTTATGAGGAAGTATGGCTACAAAGGCAGAAGAAACACAAAGAAACATATTAGAGACTGCTAAGAGACACTTTCTAAGTGATGGTTTAACAGGGGCTTCACTTAGGAATATTGTGAAAGATGCAGGACTTACAACTGGCGCTTTTTATAAGTATTATCCGACTAAGGAAGCTTTGTTTAATGCGTTAACTGATCCATATTTAGAACATATATATGAAATCTATGATCAAGTGGTTGCTGAGTTTGAAAAGTTATCGGCTGATGATCAAACCAAGAATATGGCTTCTATTTCAGATGAAGGCATGGAAGAAATGCTTAATTATGTCTATGATCATTATGATAACTTTAAATTGTTGTTGAAATGTGGTGATAGTGGCAAGTATGAGGATTTTATACATGGCATGGTTGCTAGGGAGATTAAATCAAGTCATAGGTATCTAGAGAAGATGAAGGAAGAGGGTGTTGAGGTACCTGCAGTTGATGATAGTCTTATGCATATGATTTATACCGGTTTCTTCTCGTCAATATTTCAAATTATTGAACATGATATTGATAGAATAACCGCTAAGGAAAATATTAAACAACTTAAGCAGTTTAATATTGGCGGTTGGGAAAGATTGTGGAATGTAAAGTTTTAATAGGTGGTTTGTTTACCACTTATTATATTAGGGTAGAGTTAGCTGAAGCTAACTGGAGGAGAGAATGAAAAAGAAAAAATCTACATTAGATTGGATACTAGAGTGGGCAGGTCAAAAAAGAGGTGCCTACATATGGAG
>CAKUQM010000065.1 GCA_934675465.1 uncultured Erysipelotrichaceae bacterium
GGTCTTTCATCTAGTAAAAGCTTACAGAAACAATTTCCTATAAAGCCAGTACCACCAGTTACTAAGATTGTTTTCATGTTTTATTTCTCCTTGTATATGAATTGATTATTTGAGTCAGTAAGGGTTGGACCAATCTTATCTTTTTCAGATAATACCGGTTCTATACCGTTTAATAGACTTCCCCAGTCTACGTTAACTTCAGGGGCATCGTATCTCATGCCTCCTTCTGATTCTTTGTTGTAGATGTTGTCACATTTGTATCTAAATTCGACGTTGTCAGTAAGTGTTAAGAAACCGTGGGCAAAGCCTCTTGGAATATAGAATTGTCTATGGTTTTCTTCACTTAGTTCACAACTTACCCACTCCCCATAAGTAGGACTTCCTTTTCTGATGTCTACTGCTACATCGATTACCTTGCCCTTTGAGCAAGATACTAATTTAGCTTGTGAATAAGGTGGGTTTTGCCAATGAAGGCCTCGTAGGGTACCTTTTAAGCTCGAGAATGACATGTTGTCTTGTACAAATTCGGTTGTAATACCTAATGCTTCATATTTTGGCTTATTATAAGTTTCTGTAAAGAAACCTCTATTGTCTCCATATACATCAGTTTCAATAATTAGAACACCTGGAATTTTAGTTTCAATAGCTTTCATTAGCCTCTTACCTTCCCTTCTGCAACAGCCTTTAAGTGTTGGCCATATGGACTCTTACCATATTTTGCTGCTGATTCAAGTAGTTCTTCCTTATTGATCCATTCATATCTAAAGGCAATTTCTTCAGGAGCTGAAATCTTAATACCTTGTCTTTTTTCAATCATTTGAACAAATGATGCTGCTTCGATTAAAGAGTCCATAGTACCTGTATCAAGCCATGCAAAGCCTCTTCCAAGTAGTTGAACATCTAGTTTTCCTTCTTGAAGGTACATTTCATTAAGTGTCGTAATCTCTAGTTCGCCTCTTGGGCTTGGTTTAACTGAATTAGCCTTTTCACTTACACCACTTGGATAGAAGTAAAGACCAGTAACTGCATAGTTTGATTTAGGATTACTTGGTTTTTCTTCAATAGATAAAGCCTTGCCAGTTTCATCAAATTCTACAACGCCAAATCTTTCTGGGTCTGGTACATAGTAGCCAAATACGGTAGCTCTATTGTTTTCTTCAGCATTTTTACAAGCTGATTTAAGAATTGAACCAAAGCCTGCTCCATAGAAGATATTATCTCCTAGGATCATAGCTCCTGCTTCACCGTTTAAGAATTCTTCGCCAAGGATGAATGCTTGTGCTAGACCATCAGGACTTGGTTGTACCTTGTATGATAGATGTACACCAAATTGACTTCCATCACCTAAAAGTGATTCGAATCTTGGAGTATCTGTTGGTGTTGAAATAATTAGGATGTCTTTAATACCCGCTAGCATCAATGTGCTTAGAGGATAATAGATCATTGGTTTGTCATAGACTGGTAATAGTTGTTTACTTGTTACCATAGTTAGTGGATATAGTCTTGTTCCACTGCCGCCTGCTAGAATAATACCTTTCATAGTTTACACCTCACAGTTTAACTATAATGTGTGCCCTAAGGGCATAGTCAAGGGTTTATTTAAAAGAAATGAAAATTCCAGCATCTTTTGTGACCTTGAAACCATTTTTCATCTTCTTAGACACAAATAATTTAAAATCCTTAAACTTATCGACAATATATCTATTTTGATTACCATGACAAGATAGTATATAGGTTATTAGTAGATTCTCGTCTATTATGTTTAATGAATCTAGATAGCTATACCAAGTTACATTATTAAATTCCTTGCATAGTATCTCTCTACCATTTTCTTTACCAAACTTTTCATATAGTTTGTCTTTAGATAATTCAATTCTTGGTTCAAATTCTTTTACTAGTTCATCTACTTCATGCATATGTTTTGATGAATAGGTGCTACATATAAATTTACCGTTATCTTTTAGTACTCTATGTATTTCTTTTAGAGCTAAAGGTATATCGTCTAAATAAAATAACACATGGTTGGCAATAACGATGTCAAATGTTTCATCATTGAAGTTAATACATTGTCCATCAATTACTTTAAAAGTAAAACGTTTATCATTTTTAAGTTTTAAGTCGACATCTCTAATCATACCTGATGAAATATCAGATAATACTATTTCAATATTATTTGGTAATAAATTATAGTTTTCTAACCACATAGAGCCATCACCACAGCCTAGTTCTAATGCACGTATATTCTCTTTAACTTCACTAAGTCTATATATCCATTTAAACCATGATTCGCTATTAGTTGAACACAATTTATGTAAAGAGATACGAGCTTCGATGTTAGAAGAATTCTCATATTGTTTCTTGATGGATTCTTCCATTTCTTTATTATTTACTTTATCAATCATAGATGCCCAATCAATTTTTTCACCCTTTTCAATCATTTCATTGGCATTGATTAGTGCATCCTTGATTCTCTTTAATTGTTCAATACGCTCATTAACGAAATAAGTTTGCATATGAAGGGATTTGTTTAAGAATGAGGTATCGTTACTATAGAAGGTCATTTGTTTAATGTCGGCTAAAGAAAAGCCTAAATACTTAAGAAAAAGTATTTGTTGAAGATGACCCAAGTCTTCATCAGTATAATAGTGTTGTCCCTTTTCATCAATTAAAGTAGGATTAAGCACATTATGTTCATTATAGTAGCGTAGGGTCTTTTTAGTAATATGACCTTTTTTAATAAATTCGCCTGTAGAATAGTATCCTTGTTTTTTCATTATTATAATTCTATAAAAAAATAAGGATAAGGTAAAACCTTATCCCGCATAGTATTCATAACCTAGCGCATCAGCTAGATTCTTATTAGTAACCTTACCATCATAGATGTTAAGACCATTTCTAATACTAGTATTCTTAATAGCTTCTTCTACTCCATTGTCAGCTATTAATAGACCATATCTTAAAGTAGCATTAGTTAAAGCTAAGGTAGAAGTATAAGGTACAGCACCTGGCATATTACCTACACAATAGTGAACTACTCCCTCTTCAATAAAGATTGGATCATCATGTACAGTTACATGACTAGATTCACAACACCCTCCTTGGTCAATCGCAATATCAACGATTACGGCACCTTTTTTCATTAGTTTTAAGTGTTCTCTTCTTACTAATTTTGGTGTTTTACCACCTGGTATTAAGACAGAACCAATGACAAGGTCTGCAGTTGCTAATGCTTTTCTTATATTACTTTCTGTAGAATATAGAGTATTAACAGAAGCACCAAAGATATCTTCTAAGTAAGCTAGTCTATTTGGATCGATATCTAATAGTGTTACTTGGGCATCAATACCAACAGCAGCCTTAGCAGCATATGTTCCTGCTACGCCACCTCCGATAATAACAATCTTTCCTCTTTCTACTCCTGGTACACCACCTAGTAGGATGCCTCTACCACCATAGCTTTTTTCAATGTATTTAGCACCTTCTTGAATTGATAGTCTTCCTGCAATTTGAGACATTGGACGAAGACAAGGTAGATTGCCTTGATTGTCTGTTATTGTTTCATATCCTATAGCTTTAATCTTCTTTTCTAGTAACACTTTACATAAAGATGGGTTAGCTGCTAAGTGTAAGTAAGTAAATAAGATTAATCCTTCATGCATCAATTCATATTCACATTCTTCAGGTTCCTTTACCTTTATAATCATTTCTGATTTGTCCCATACTTCTTTAGCAGTGTTACAAATAATACCACCACACTTTACATATTCTTCATCACTAAAACCAGCACCCTCACCAGCACCAGTTTCAATTAATACTGTATGTCCATGTCTTATATAGTCAGCTACATTATCAGGTGTTAAACCTACTCTGTATTCATGATTCTTTAATTCTTTTGTTGTACCTATAATCATAATAATATCCTCATCAAAAATAATTCTAGATTATTTTACCATCTCATGCTCTTATCTTGTTTATACAATTGTAAGAATTTATCATTGAATGAAAAATGTTGCAAGGGAACTATTCGGAAATATCGAATAGTTGAACCGCCTAATGAACTATCCGAAAATAACGGATAGTTTAAAACATCCATTAACAAACATCAACATCAATAAACAACAATATTTGATATATTATAAGTGTAGATATTTTTTAGGACTGTAGTCTGCGAGTATCAAATGAAATAGGACAGTGGTCAGCGTAAACGCCTTCCCTTTTAAGGATAAGGTGTTTTTATATATGATTAATACGAAAAAGTAGTTAAAATTACTAATTAAATAATATTGACTATTCACTGTGTTAAGAGTTCTTTCTCAATTTTTATTACATCCGGAAAAATCAAATTATGTCCATTCCTTTGGAGCGCAAGAACCTTCTTCGCTTTCAATACCAGCTCTTTTTCTAGTATTCCATCAACACTAACAGGAATGTTTGTTGCCCTGTAACAATACTCATTTATTATATATTTGGGAGTTACAGGGCACATATTTTGAATTAAAAAAGCTTTTCTGTGTCCCACAACATCGCCAAACACGATCGTATCACACTTACCGTGTCTTTGTATTTTATTATTATATATCGCTGTATATTTATATACTTGAGATGAAATTGGAATCACCCAAAAGAGTCCTGTATTCATATCTTGAAAAGCATAAAAACAAGGCCTACCGTGAGATTGACCGTTAATTGTTTCCTTATTTTGCATTAAATTCGAATCTGGAAAATCAATAAAGTATTGATCACTCAAAAAGTAAAAATGTCCTGTATCCATTTCCTATTATCTCCTAGTAATAAAGAAACTCCATATATATGGAGTTTCTTAAAATTTGTGCTCGACCTTTTAATGAGTCGCATATCGAGTAGCGACAAACATTTGTGCTCGACCTTTTATTAGTCGCATATCGAGTAGCGACAAACATTTGAGATAGCTTTCTATCTAATTTAATTGTAAACTCAAGAAGCACAAATGTCAATTGATAAAAAGCATAGGCATTTGTGCTAACAAGCCAACAAAAGGAGCTTCTATCGGTAAAAGCCAACAACATAATATCGACTAGCTCTTCACTTATATTCCGCTTATCCTAAAGGACTGAGCAAGCGGAGAAATTATCAAGGAGCAACCCTTTTTAACTTCACTTATAATGTATCACGAAATAATGATATTTTCTATCAATCCTAATCATTAAATTGTGGCACAGCACCATTAAACCTCTATGGACGTAGTCCTTTTACAAGGTCCTTAAACTCTTCCTCTGTATCTACAAAGTGATAAGGCGCATATTCGCCGTATGCAGTCGGTCTACTAATTGTTACAAGTTGTACACCCTTATAGCCAACTGCTTCATTTAGTTCCCTTTTTAATTCTACAAGATGCTTTCCTTGAGTTGTTTTAAACGCAAAACAGCCATGTGCATCACGATCTTTTGCAATTAAATAACACATTATTCAACTCCTCCTTAAATTCATGTTCATTCCGAATCATTCCGTTTTCATACTTTACACGCAAAATTTTTCCTACTTCTATTGGATAACTTTTCTTATATAAGTAATCATGAAACCAGTTATTCAGTTGCCTATCAAACAGTGTATTAAACTGGATTTCTATAGGATAATGCTTTCCACTTTTTTGATAGTACACATGAACTCCTCTATATCCATCATCTACAGCTTTTCCATTTGACATATTTTCTTATCCTCGCTGTGATATATATGTTTCTTTCAAGAAACGCTTGTTACGTTCGGTCCTTCGCTCCATATGCTTTCACATACTTCTTCACTACTACGACCTCATCGGACTTCTCATATTTCGTTTCAACCACCTTGGCTGTTTGGCCTTGTGTGATTAATACCTTTATAGGAAAATATGAGACCTCCCGGGTATGCGTACTAAATCTTGATAACTCGCCCAACCTTCAAACCCCGGTAGTGCCTTATAGTACTAGCTTTATGTACTACTTGTATTGACTGCGACAAGTATGAGTGTATCGTCCACTACATTTATATAACTTACGAGGCTAAAGTGGTTTCGCTTAACGCTTGGGCTCTTTATCTTTCTTGCCTACGCTTAACCTATAACCTCACGATTATAAGTCCAAGGCTAGATACTGGCTTCTTGCTAGGAATTACCAGGCTAGGAGTTTCAACTAACTATTTAATGTGCACCGAACCGGCGCACCATAATTTTATTTACCCCTTCTTGAATATTGTAAAACTCTTTATACCACTTAAGAAAGTTTCTAAGGCCTGCCCTTTAGAATTCTTTCAATGT
>CAKUQM010000066.1 GCA_934675465.1 uncultured Erysipelotrichaceae bacterium
GATTATTGGAGCTTGTGGAACTATTAGTTCTACTGTTTTAAGTGAATTGGTTAAAAATTATGATATGAAAATAGTAGGCATCATTAAGGCAGCTGCCTTGGGTGCTAAAAAAGCTACTGTTAATAATAAGATTGGCGTGATTGCGACAAGTGCTACTGTTAATACTCATGTGTTTAAAAAGGAATTGAATGGCTATGAAGTATATGAACAAGCATGTCCTAAATTTGCTCCTATGATTGAAAAAGATATGATTGATACTTTGGAAATGGATGAAGCGATTGATGAATATCTTAAGGGGTTAAAAGATAAGGGCATTGATACTTTGATACTAGGATGTACCCATTATCCTTTGTTGAGTGAAAAGATTGATAAGTATTTTGATCATAAAGTTAAATTAATTAATAGTGGTGTCATTTTGGCTGATGAACTTAATAATGATTGTTGTAAAGAGCCTAATGTTGAATTTTATGTTTCTGGGGATTTGGATTCATTTAAGAAACAGGCTAAAAAATTCTTGAATATTAAAGAATTAAGAGGGAGATATGCATTTTACAAGTGATGTCAAAGAGGCATTGAATCACAAATACAGCGATATAGCTGACGAAATGATTAAAGATGGCAAAGATATTGTATCTTTATGCGTTGGTGAGCCAGATATGAAAGTGCCAACATATGTAATTGATGGCATATACAAGGCTATGTTAGAAGGAAAAACACATTATTCTAATAGCCAAGGAATTAAAGAATTAAGAGATGCGATAGCACAGGATGTAAACAATATATACGGTTGTGAATATATAGGCGATGAGGTGATGATTGCCCCTGGTGTTAAACCAGCTAGTTACTTTGCGCTTTCTTGTTTATTAGAACCAAAAGATGAGGTTGTCATTATTTCGCCATATTATTTGAGTTATCCAAGTAACATAGCTTTAGCTGAACCTGAAGCTGTCATCAAAGTAGTGGATTTAAATGATGACCTAAGTTTAAATATTGAAAAGTTAGTTGAAGCAGTAAACGATAAAACTAAGTGTATTTTGGTGAACTCACCTAACAACCCAGCGGGTTCTATGTTTTCTAAAGATGAAGTTGAAAGTATTTGTAAGATTGCACTAAAACATCCAAACACTTATATCATCTCCGATGAAGTATATGATCGTTTAGTATATAAAGGAGAAGTTCATCATTCTTTCTTAAGTGAAAAGAATATAAAAGAACGTTTAGTTTTAGTTAACGGCTATTCCAAATCTCACGCAATGACCGGATTTAGACTTGGCTATGCTTTAGCTAATAAAAAACTTGTTAAGAAAATGGCGTTGTTTGCACAACAAACCATCACTAATACATCAACCCCATTACAATATGGTGCATTAGAAATATATAAGCATCCATGGGATCATATAGAACCATATTGTGAATCACTAGAAGAACGTATGACTTATTTTCATAATGAGATTAATAAGCATCCTTATTTTAAAGGAAGACTTCCAAGATGTAGTTTCTACTATTGGGTAAATATTGAAGCTAGTGGCAAAAAATCAATTGAGATTTGTGATGAATTGTTGGATAAAGTAGGCGTGGTAGCAACACCAGGTGTTACTTTTGGTGAGAAATGGGATAACTATATTAGATTTTCAATTGCGTCTAGTATGGATGTGTTAAAGAAAGCGATTGATAGAATAGAGAAGTTTAGATAATGTTAGAAAAAATTAAGGGATATAAAGAAGAAAATAAGACACTAAAGACAATTGAAATTGTTACTATGTGTTTACTTTTAGTCGTTTCAATTGCGACTTGTGTTATTGGTTTGAATAAGATTAATAGTGATGATTATAAGAATGCATCTTATGTTGGTACTGTGACTTTAACAAGAGATGAAGATAGTGAATGTGATGAAGATGCAACTGTTTGTACTATTACTTATAGTGACGGTGAAGACTCTTTGGTTAAAGAATATAGCGATGAAAGTGAAGTTGTTGATACAGTTGAAGCTTATAAATATGTATTAGATAATGGCACTTCATTATGTTTTGAACAAGAAAATCCAAGTTTAGATGATTTGGCTTTTTGTTATAAAGAGGAAATGGCTAATAGATGTGCGCAACTATTTAATGCCTCTATCGCCTGTGTTATCTTAGCTTTATCAGTTTGGATTGTTTATTATTTCTCTAAGTCATTCACAACTTACGAGAAGTCATGGTTTGTGTCAATTATGTTGTTGGCAACTATTGTTGCTGTCTTATTCCCAGAAGAGAGTGCAAATGGTGTTAATGGCATTATCATCATGTTGTTGTATCTATTAGATACCTTCTTAAACATCTTATGTGAATTGTTGATTTCTAAACAATCTCGTTATAATTTCTTGGTTTCGGTTGTTGTTGAAATTACAGAGATTCTAACTTGTGTTGTGTTGATGTATCGTTTTGCGACAATTGCGACTACATTGTTCTTCTGGTTGCCAATTGATATCTTGAGTTATATTAACTGGAGTAAACATAAGGATGATGAAGATGATGAACTAACTGCAGTTAGAAGACTAAAGGGTTATCAAGAAGTGCTTATTATTTTGGGTATAATTATTTGGACATTTGGCGTTGGCTATTTCTTGAGTGGTTTGGATATTAAGACTGATTTCTTAAATGGTGATCAAAAGTTAATGACTATTATTACTTATATTGATGCTTGTGCTAGTGCAGTTGGTGTATGTAATGGCTTATTTATTTTCTTTAGATTAAGAGAACAATGGATTGCATGGTATATTTGTGCTTTCTTGGAAGCTGTTATAAATATCTTAGCTGGTCAATATGTTCTATTGGTGTTAAAGCTTGGTTATTTTACAAATACAACTTATGGTTATATTAAGTGGACTCGTTATATTAAAGAACATAATGAACAAAAGACTTTGTTTTAGTTTGTAAAAAGGTATATGAATTGTTACAATTTAAAGTGAGTTAAAGAAATGGAGTATTATTTTTATGGCAATTGAAGCTGGTGATTTTAAAACTGGATTAACTGTTATGGTTGATGGTGATCCATGGCAAGTTATCGATTTTATGCATGTTAAACCTGGTAAGGGTGCTGCAATTTTAAAGACTAAGATGAAGAACTTAAAGACAGGTTCTACTCAAGAAAGAAATTTCAATGCGTCTACAAAGTTTGAGGCTGCGATGATTGAGAAGAAGGCTGCTCAATATTCTTATTCTGCAGGTGATATTTATTACTTTATGGATATGGAAACTTTTGAAACTTATGAGTTAGATGAAAACAAGGTTGGTTTCAATAAGTATTTCTTACTAGAAGGTATGACTGTTATGCTTCAAATTTTTGAAGGTGATGTATTAACTATTTCTGTTCCTGATAAGGTTGAACTAACTGTTGTAGAAACAACACCTGCAATCAAGGGCGCTCCTTCTACACAAACTAAGGATGCACTTACAGAAACTGGTCTTTCATTAAGAGTTCCTCAATTTATTGAGCAAGGTGAAAAGATTTTAGTTACTTCTGCTGATGGTGAGTATTCTTCAAGAGCTTAATTAATAAGCTCTTTTTTATAAGATGAATAAAGTAGCATTAGTTACAGGTTCGGCCAAGGGCATTGGCAGAGCTATTGTAGAAAAATTGGCAAGTGATGGCTATGATGTGGTGATAAATTATTTATCATCAAGTGAATTAGCGTTTAAATTAAAAGATGAAATCATTGATAAGTATGCTGTAAAATGTTTGGCATTCAAATGTGATGTATCTAAGGTTGATGAAGTTGATTTCATGTTTGAGACAGTTGAAAAGGAACTTGGCGATGTGAGTGTTTTAGTTAATAATGCCGCGGTTGATTATGCGAATTTATTTAATTTAAAAACCAGTGAAGAGTTCTTAAGACTATTAGATATTAATGTTGTTGGATATTTTAATACTTTTAAAAGAGCTTATAAGAAAATGTTGGAACAAGAATATGGTAGAGTAGTCAACATATCTAGTACCAATGGAATCAATACTTATTATCCGATGAGCATTGACTATGATGCTAGTAAGGCGGCAGTTATATCACTTACTCATAATATGGCAATGCAAGGTGCGCCTTTCATTCATGTTAACTGTGTAGCTCCAGGCTTTATTGGAACTGAAAGTGAATTGGATGGATATGATGAAGAATTCTTGAAAGAAGAATGCGATAAGATATTACTCAAAAGATACGGGAAGCCAGAGGAAGTGGCTAATTTAGTTAGTTTCTTGGTTTCTGATAAGGCTGATTATATTAATAATTCAATAATTAGAATTGATGGTGGCCAAACAAATTCAAATTAAAAGGGATCTTATGATCCCTTTAGTCGTTTTGCATAGAAGTTAATGCTTTTAGGATAGAAATTTTACCATACTCTAAAGTTAAACTTCCTTGTAGGAATAAAACATATGGTTCGATAACAGGAGCATCAGCACTTAATTCAATGGTACTTCCTTGAGTAAAACTACCTGCTGCCATTACTTCATCAAATGGATAACCCGGCATTGGTGCTGGAAGTACTCTTACAAATGAATCGATTGGAGATGCTGCTTGAATACCTTGAGTAAATTTAACAAGGTTATCTTTATTACCAAGTCCAATTGTTTGAATAATATCAGTTCTATATTCGTTGTATCTAGGAGAAATGTTTTCATATCCTAGTTTTTCTAGCATATAAGATGTGAATACTGCTGTTTGTAGAGCATTCTTTACAGCGCTAGGTGCCATGAATATTCCTTTAAAGAATGAATTGTTTAAGTTGAAGTTTGCTCCTAAATCTTTACCGATACCTGGAGATGTTAATCTATCAGCTACCATTTCAATCAAATCTTTTCTACCAGCAACATAACCACCGGTTGAAGCAACGCCACCGCCAAGGTTTTTCATAAGTGAACCTACAACTACATCGGCGCCAATATGTCCTGGTTCTTGTTTTTCAACAAGTTCGCCATAACAGTTATCGACCATGATGATTACTTCGTCATTTACTTCTCTAATTGCTTTGATTGCTCTTTCGATTTTTTCAATAGTTAATGAGTCTCTTGAAGAATAACCACGAGATCTTTGAATTTCAACTAGTTTTACATCTTTCTTTTTTAGTCGTTCAACAATTGAGTTGATGTCAAAGTCGTTATTGATAAGATCAATTTGTTCATACTTAACGCCATAAGCTTTTAGTGATTGGGTTGAATTTCCAATAAGACCAATCATTTCTTGTAAAGAATCGTATGGTGTTCCAGTAATAGAAATGAAAGTATCGCCATGTTTTAAAAGAGATGAGAATGTAAGGTATAGGGCGTTTGTACCACTCATAATATGAGGTCTTACAAGCGCGTCTTCACATCCAAGTACTGTAGCGAAGATTTTTTCAAGCTTATCTCTTCCTTCATCATAATTGCCATAGCCATTGACTTCTGCAAAGTCTGAATAAGAAACATTATTTTCTATAAAAGCAGATAGAATTCTATTTGAGTTATATAAACATGTATCTTCTATTTGTTTATAGATAGGTTCAAGTTCTTTATCGGATTCTTTAGCTAATTCCAATAAGTTTTCATTAATAGTTTCTAAGATCATATATTCCTTCTTTCCAATGAAAATTATAGCTTATTAATAAATAAATGCGAGGTTTTACAGGAAAATAGAAAAATTATCAAAAAAAAATTAAAAAAGTTTCAAAAAATGCTTGCAATGGGTTGGCAGATTTGTTAGTATTAATAGGCACCGTTTGAGATAAACAAAAAGGTGCAACTTGATCTTTGAAAACTGAATAAGAATTAATTAAACAATAAACGTCAATTCATTTAAATTATACTTAA
>CAKUQM010000067.1 GCA_934675465.1 uncultured Erysipelotrichaceae bacterium
GATTTACATAAGGCTCAAGAAGCAATTGATGCACTTATTCCTGATTGTGAATATACAGTTTGTGCAATCAAGATGATTCCTCAAGAATATGTGAAACTTGAAGATGAACATGATAAGGAATTATGGAACAGATTATTAACTTTACTTGATGAAGTTGATGATGTTCAAGAAATTTTCCATAACGTTGAAGAATAATTGATGACTTCGGTCATCTTTTATTTTTGTTTAGAACATTAAAAAAAGCATCTTAGTCGATGCTTTATTTATTCTTAACTTAAGCTAAGCTATTAACTTTTTTAGCTAATCTAGCTTTTTCTCTAGCTACAAAGTTCTTATGTTTTAAGTTGCTAGTTAAAGCCTTATCAAGAAGTGAATTTGCTTCGTTAAATGCCTTTACTGCTAATTCTTTATCGTTAGCTTCAACAGCCTTTTCAACTTTCTTGATAGCTGTCTTTAATCTTGATTTAGCGCTAGTGTTAGCTAAATTCTTTTTAGCATTTGTAAGAGCTCTCTTTTTTTGTGACTTGATATTTGCCATAGACCCTCCTTATGAATACGCTTAAAAATTATACCAAAGTCCTTTTGTAAATGCAATTTTTACTATGTTATAATTTTAAATGTTATGAATAAGAGAATTGTTTTTATGGGTACCCCAGCTTTCGCAGCTAATGTCCTTAGGGGTTTAATTGAAAATAACTATAATATTGTTGGCGTTGTAAGCCAAGCTGATAAGAAAGTAGGGCGTAAACAAATATTGACAGCTTCTCCTGTAAAAGAAGTGGCTTTGGAATATAACCTTCCAATTTTTACTCCTATTTCTATCAAAGATGATTATCAAGGCATTTTGGATTTAAATCCTGATTTGATTATTACTTGTGCTTATGGCCAATTTATTCCAACTAAACTTATAGAATTTCCTGAATATAAATCAATTAATATTCATGGTTCCTTGCTTCCTAAATATAGGGGTGGAGCACCAATTCAATGGTCAATTATTAATGGTGATGAAAAGACTGGTATTTCTATTATCTACATGACAAAGAAGATGGATGCTGGTGATATTCTTTATATGAAAGATTTAGATATTGATATAAGAGATACTAATGCTAGTTTATTTAATCGTTTAAGTGATTTAGCACGTGAATGTATCTTAGATTTCTTACCTAATTTCTTTGAAGGAAAGTTTGAAAGAATAGCTCAAGATGAATCCTTAGTATCTTTCTCTTATAATTTGACTAAGGAAGATGAATATATTCATTTTAATAATGATGTATTAAAGGTATATAACCATATTAGAGGTTTACTTGATGAACCTGGTGCTTATAGTATCTTGAATGGTAAGAAATATAAGTTTATTGAAGTTTTCTATGAATATAGTGATAACTGTAGTCCTTGTACCTTTAAGGGTTTAGAAAAGGATTATTTAAGAATAGATTGTCAAAATGGTTTTATTAAAGTTTATAAGTTAAGACCAGAGGGCAAGAACACAATGGATGCTAAGAGCTTCTATAATGGTGCTGGTAAGAATTTAGTAGGTGGAACATTTGATGAATAAGAATATAAGAAATTTTTCAATCATAGCTCATATCGACCATGGTAAGTCAACACTTGCCGATCGTATCTTAGAGTTAACAAATACAGTAACAAAAAGAGAGATGGTAACTACTCAGATTCTTGATTCACTTGATCTTGAACAAGAAAGAGGCATTACTATCAAACTTAATGTTGTTCAAATTAAATATCACGCGAAAGATGGACAAGACTATACATTCCATTTGATTGATACACCAGGACATGTTGACTTCACTTATGAAGTTTCTCGTTCTTTGGCTGCCTGTGATGGTGCTATTTTGGTAGTTGATGCAAGCCAGGGTATTGAGGCTCAAACACTTGCGAACACTTATCTAGCTTTAGACAATGACTTAGAGATTCTTCCTGTAATCAATAAGATTGACTTGCCTAGTGCTGATGTTGAAAGAACTAAGAAAGAGATTGAAGATGTAATTGGTCTAGACTGTAGCGATATCCCATGTATCAGTGCTAAGACTGGCTTAAATGTTGAAGATGTCTTAGAAAGCATTGTTAATAAGTTACCTTGTCCAAAGGGTGAAGTAACTAATAAACTACAAGCTTTAGTATTTGACTCATATTATGATTCTTATCGTGGTGTTGTTGTCTTTGTTTGTGTAAAAGAGGGCAAGATTAAGGTTGGCGATAAAATTAGAATGCTTCATTCAAATACCGAATATGAAGTAACTGAACTTGGTGTTAAGACACCAAACGAAGTTAAGAAAGACTCTTTATCAGCGGGTGAAGTAGGTTATATTTGTGCTTCTATTAAGTCAATTCAAGATGTCTTTATTGGCGATACGATTACTTTGGCTGATGATCCATGTAGTGAACCATTACCTGGTTATCGTAAGATGAATCCAATGGTATATTGTGGTATGTATCCTACTGATAATAGTAAGTATAATGATTTAAGAGACGCACTTGAGAAGTTACAATTGAATGACTCTTCATTAACTTTTGAAGCCGAATCTTCAAAGGCTTTAGGCTTTGGCTTTAGAATTGGTTTCTTAGGTCTATTACATATGGAAGTAATTCAAGAAAGACTTGAAAGAGAATACAATTTGAATTTAATCGCAACCGCTCCATCTGTTGTCTATAAGGTTACTTTAACTGATGGAAGTGTTGTTGATATCGATAATCCAAGTATGATGCCTGATAATACTAAGATTGATTATATTGAGGAACCTTACGTTAAGGCTTCTATTATGGTGCCTAGTGATAATATTGGTCCGGTTATGGAATTATCACAATCGAAAAGAGGTATCTATAAGGATATGATCTATATTGATGATAATCGTAATCAATTAATCTATGAGATGCCATTATCTGAGATTATCTTTGAATACTTCGATAAGTTAAAGTCAGTATCTAGAGGTTATGCGTCTTTAGATTATGAATTAATTGGTTATCGTAAGTCAAATCTAGTTAAGATGGATATCTTATTAAATGGTGAAGTAATTGATGCTCTAAGCATTATTGTCCATCGTGATTTTGCCTATAATAGAGGCCAAAAGATTACTGCTAAGTTAAAGGAATTGTTGCCTAAACAACAATTTGAAATTCCAGTACAGGCAGCAATCGGTAATAAGATTATTGCACGTACTAATATTAAGTCTTTACGTAAAGACGTATTGGCTAAGTGTTATGGTGGTGATATTTCTCGTAAGAAGAAATTGTTGGAGAAACAAAAAGAAGGTAAGAAGCGTATGAAGGCAGTTGGTAGTGTTGAAATACCTCAAGAGGCTTTCATGGCTGTATTATCACTTGATGATGATGAATAAGCATTTATATGTCCATGTGCCTTTTTGTGATAGTATTTGTGGTTATTGCGACTTTGCCCATACTATCGTTAATAGGGACTTGATAAGTAAATATTTAGAAAGAATAAAAGAAGATCTAAATGATCTTCCTTTTTCTAATTTTGAGACTATTTATATTGGTGGAGGAACACCTAGCTGTTTAAATAGTGGTGAATTAGAGTGCTTATTAAGTATGATTTATCCATTAAGTAAAGGTGTTATTGAATATACTATTGAAGTCAATCCTGAAAGTATTGATGAGCACAAGTTACAAATCATGAAAAAATATGGAGTCAATAGAATCTCGATGGGCGTAGAGAGCAGTGATGATAATTTACTTAGAATCATGAATCGTAAGTATGATTTTGGCTTGGTAAGAGAAAAGGTTGAATTAATCAAATCATATGGCATCAACAATATTTCGGTTGACCTTATGTATTCTTTGCCTTTTCAAACTATGGATATATTAAAGAAGACTCTTGATGATATTTTATCTTTGGATGTGCCACATATCTCAATCTATTCATTAACAATCGAAGAAAATACAATGTTTAATAGAAGGGGTTATGACCACTTGGATGAAGATACAGAAGCTGATATGTATGAATATATAGAGAAAAGGCTTTTGGATTATAACCATTACGAAGTGTCTAATTATTGTAGAAATGATATGTATTCTAGACATAATGTAGGTTATTGGAACTATGATGATTTTATAGGTTTAGGACCTGGTGCTAGTAGTAAAGTTAATAATCATCGCTATACCTATACTAAGAATGTTCGCAATTATATAAATAAGAAAGACTTACTAAGTGAGGATATCTATTTAGATAAACAAGATTTAGAATTTGAGAATGTGATGATGTCTTTAAGAACTATTTATGGTTTAGATTTAGACTTATTTTATAAAAGATATGGTGAAGACTTTAGGGATGTATATAAAGAGGCTATAGAAAAGAATAAAGAGTATTTAGTATTTAAGGATAATCATTGTATATGCACCAATTTAGAGATTTTAAATACTATTTTGGTTGATTTCTTGTAGTGGGGATGATATCATTAATGAGCTTTATTCTGGGTTATGACACAAATATCTCCAGTTATTACTCGGAATAAAAGATATATAGAAGGAGAATTTAAAAATGTTAACAAAGGCTGAAAAGCAAGCAATCATTAAAGAGTACGCTATTAAGGAAGGCGATACTGGTTCTGTAGAAGTACAAGTTGCTATTCTAACTGAATGCATCAATAGACTTACTGAACACATGAAGAAGAATCCTAAGGATTTCCATTCTAATAGAGGTCTATTAATGATGGTTGGTAAGAGAAGAAACTTCTTGGAATACTTAAAGAGAACTGATGTAAATAGATATAGAAATCTAATTACTAAGTTAGGTATCAGAAAATAGTTAAACATTAAAGAAGCTTAAACGCTTCTTTTTTATTGGTAAACATCCGTTCATTTTTGTGTATAATAATAATGAACGGATGTTTATTATATGGCACAGATATTGAAAGAAGAAGTAAGAAACAAAATAATAGAAGCTTCTAAGAAAGAACTTTTAGAAAAAGGATATGAGAATGCCTCTTTAAGAAAGATTGCTCTTGATTCAGGGGTTACTGTTGGTAATCTTTATCGTTATTTTGATAATAAGGAAGATTTAATTAATAAGATATGCGAACCTTGTTTATTGAAAATCGAAGAACTTATCAAAGAAGAAACAAATAATCAATTGTCTTTCTTTAAAGAGAGTGATGGTTTTAGCTTAGATAATGAAGAGATGCTTAAAACGATTGATCAAATCATCGATAAGCTGATTGATATCTATAAGGAATATCCTGATGAATTTAGGATATTGATGTTGGATTCCAAGTTAAATGCTTCTTTATTAGATTGGTTCTCTAAACTGATTTATAACCTAATCACAGGTCATTTACAGGTTCCTAAGCTTTTTTCTAAATATATAAGAATAATTTCAAGAGCCTATGCATCTTCAATTATTGCGGGATTTAAGGAACTCTTGAAGAATGATTTAAATGTCTATGTTCTAAAACAAATGTCTATTGTTTATTTTAGATCATATGTAAACATGTTAAATAGTGATATCAATAAAATAATTAATGGAGAATAAAAAAAATGAGCTATATAGAATTTGATAAAGTATCTAAGATTTATAAGATGGGCGAGGTTGAAATTAAAGCTTTAGATGAAGTTTCTTTTGGTATCGATAAGGGCGAATTTGTCGTTATTTTAGGTGCTTCAGGTGCTGGTAAATCAACTATCTTGAATATCTTAGGCGGTATGGATACTGCTACTTCTGGTAGTGTGG
>CAKUQM010000068.1 GCA_934675465.1 uncultured Erysipelotrichaceae bacterium
TAGTTAGAAACGATGTAAATATGGCTAATCCTTTCTTTTGTAAGTACATATGTCCTCAAGGGGTACTAGAGGGTGCGCTACCATTATCATTTGTTAATCCAAGTGTTAAGGCAGCCTTAGGTAAACTATTTACTTGGAAGTTTTCTATTCTAGTGATTATAGTTATCCTAAGTACTATCTTCTATCGGCCATTCTGTAAGTGGTTGTGTCCTCTTGGCGCATTCTATGCCTTGTTCAATAAGATATCTTTATTTAAGATTAAGTTTGAAGAAGACAAGTGTGTGCGTTGTGGAAAGTGTGTAAAAACTTGTAAGATGGATGTTGATGTGACTAAAAATCCGCAACATACAGAATGTATTAGATGTGGTGATTGTATTAAGGCATGTCCTGTAAAAGCACTAAGCTATAATTTTGGCTTAGATTTAAAGAAAGAAGGTAAATTAAATGATTAAAAAATTATTAGTAAGCTTATTAACAGTATTGATGTTGGTAGGTCTTGTGGCTTGTAAGAAGGATGATAATCTAGAGGCTCAGGCTTTAGCTAGATATAAGGAATTGATGGCTGAAGAGAATGAAATCCTAGGTAAGGATAATGAACTTTGGGAAAAGGTTTATATGGCAAGTGATAAGATGTCTATGATTGAAGATGGTAAGAACTATGGTGATTTCTTATTAGATATGGTTGAAATAATTAAGGATGAATTATCAGAAGATGATTATGGCTATATCAAGAATCAAGCTCAAAAGATTAAGGATATTGAAGCTGAATTAACAGAGCTTGAAAATAAGTATCCAGATCTTTCAACTAAGGCAAATGATTCAAGTATGAATATGGAAGAGATGGAAGCTTATCCTTCATTTACTGGTAAAGACTTAGATGGCAATGATGTTGATAGTAAGGAAGTATTTAAGAATAATAAGTTTACTGTAGTTAATTATTGGTTTACAGGTTGTACAGGTTGTGTTGCAGAACTTGCCGATTTAGAAAAATTAAATAAAGAATATAAAGAAATGGGCGGGGAGTTAGTTGGTGTTAATACTACATTGTTAGATGGTAAGGAAGAAGATATTAAGGAAGCGAAGGACTTATTAGCTACAAAGGGTGTTACTTATAGAAACTTTTATTTCGCAAAGGATAGCGCAGCAGGTAAGTTCACTGAAAACATCTTCGCATATCCTATTACTTACGTTATTGATTCCCAAGGTAATATTGTTGGTGAGCCAATCTTAGGTGCTCTTATGGAAGATGCTCAAAAGGAATTGTTAGATAAGTATATTCAAGAAGCTTTGAGTAAGTAATATCTAAATTCTTCTTTTACCTAGAAAGTTTATATTATGAAAAGTAAAATACTATTAATTGTGATATTGTTACTAATAACAAGCGCATGTAAGGAAAAGAAGATGAAAAAAGAATATTTGTATGTGTATGAAGATACAACTGAGAATGTAATTTATTTGGCTGGTGGTTGTTTCTGGGGTCTTGAGTTGTTGATGGAGTCAATGGATGGCGTGATAGAGGCAACTAGTGGCTATGCTAATGGTGATGATGAAAACCAAGCTACTTATGATAAGGTTAAAAAAGGTAATACCGGTTTTAAGGAAACAGTTAGAGTTGAGTACGATCCTGATAAGATTAGCTTAGATGCAATATTGTTAGCTTATTTCTATGTGATAGATCCAACTATTAGAAATAGACAGGGTAATGATATTGGTAGTCAGTATCAAACAGGTATCTACTATACTAACAATGTGGCTAAGGAAGTTGTTAAACGTATTGTGGATATCGAAAGAAGTAGATATAAGGATTTTGTGGTTGAGGTTGAGCCTTTGGTTAATTTTATAGAAGCAGAGGAGTATCATCAAAACTATTTACAGAAAAATCCTAATGGCTATTGTCATATTCCAAGAAAAGAAATTGAGTTGTTCTCTAAATTGAGGATTGATCCAGGTGATTATAAGAAGCCTGCAACAGATCTTATTAGGGAGAAGCTTAATGATGAACAGTATCGTATTACGCAAGAAAATGGTACTGAGAAGCCTTTCCTTAATGAATTCTATGATCATTTCGAGAAGGGCATCTATGTTGATGTTGTAACTGGTGAACCACTATTCTCATCTAGTGATAAGTTTGAAAGTGGATGTGGTTGGCCAGCCTTCTCTAAGCCTATTGAGGAACCATCTATTATTAAGAAGGAAGATAATAGCTATGGCATGAGAAGAACTGAGGTTAGAAGTAGATCGGGCGATAGTCATTTAGGTCATGTGTTTGAGGGTGATCCTGAATCTCCAAATGGTACTAGGTACTGTATTAATAGTGCAGCCTTGCGTTTTATTCCTTATGCCAAGATGGAACAAGAGGGCTATGGCCATCTGCTTGATATATTCAATGAGGAGTGATGTAATGTCGCTTCTCTTTTAATTTGTAATGTAGATATGAAAAACGAAGTGAATATTAATATTAAACTAGATGAAAAAATCAAGAATGAAATGGAAGCTGTTTGTTTAGAGATGGGACTTTCTATGTCTGAGACCTTTAATATTTTTGCCAAGAGGGTGGCAAGAGAAGGACACATTCCTTTTGAATTAAGTGATGATGATTATCTAGAGGATATTATTAGGGATATTAAAGAAGGCAGGGCTCATTTTTCTGAGCATGAATTAATTGAAGTTGAATAATAAAATCTCCATCATTTAATGGTGAAATGATGGAGATAATCATACTTATGATGGAGATAGAAAAGCGTTCTTTTGTGAGTATATAAACTAACAATTAAGAACGCTTTTAGATTTTAAAATCCTAACTCATCACTAACTGGAATAAGATGCGTTTAGATATTATCTCTAACCATCATTAGGGTATAACCTAATAGATTTCTACCTTTCCACTTATTAGGATTAAATCTATTGGGATCTGTCATTGATAAACCAATTCCCCAAATTTGATCATTAACAGCACATTCAGCTAAAACAGAATCCTTAGTATTCTTTAATAAACATCTTAATTCTTCGTTTTGAGAAAATTTTTGATATAAACCTTCATAAACTATTATTTGTCTAATACCACTCCATAGCTTATCATTGTAGTTTGTAACTGATCTTCCTAATTCTTTAATGGTAGCTGGGTCTTTGGTATTAAGTATTTCTTTGGCTATATCATAGTTTTTAAAAGTAACAGCTTTCTTATACATCATATATTGTTCCACCGAACTAAAATTAATACCTTCAATAGTAAAAGGACTTTCATACCAGTTACTGAGGTATCCATTTTCTTCATAAGTTTGATGGAAACAAATTATTTTGTTCATTTAATAAATCCTACTTTTTTAACTGCTAGATCTAAATCCAAATCATGAAGACCAGGATAAGCTTTGATAAGAAAAGATAAAGGGACTTTGTTGATTACTTCACTACTTGGAATGTTGTAATACCATTGGTAATAAGCGTAGAATTGTCCAATCCAGTTAGGCATAAACCCTTCAAGTGCTTGTCCATTTACTAAAGAATAATTATCTTCTTTACAAAAGAAATCCCACAACTCTTTAGCGTTCATGGTATTAACATATGCTTGTCCTTCATCAATATATTTTCTAGTTTTGCTAAGCATATATTTAGTGATGAAATCAGAGGTATCTTTATTTGGAAAGTCTTGTGAAACCAAATCAAAAAGTTTTCCTTGATTTTCTACTACATCCGATAAATATTCTATTGCGTATGAACTCATAAACTACCTTTCCAACAATCTACTAAAAACATTCTTGACTTCATTTTTGTCGGAGTCAATAAGATCTCTCATATTTCTTCTTGCGTTAATATCTCTTTTATTATACTTTTCATTAAATTCTTTAAAGTCTACTGCAATTAAATCTTTTTCTAATTCTTTTAGATTATCAAATGCTTTTTGAGATTTAAGACAATATTGTATGCCTAAATCACCAAGAGATAAGAGTTCCTCCAAAATATCAAAATCTACATTATCACGGACAAATTCCTTCGCAATATAGAAATAAGAAGCATTAGCTCTCCAACCTTTAATGACATCGTATCCACTAGTGTCAATCCCATACTTATCAATAAATTCTTTAGATAATACTTTATATCTTTTGGAGTCATCAGCATCTCTATGTTTCATCAATTCAGCTAACCAACTTAGAACATTATATTCAGTAAAGTCTAATACTTTTAAATCAGTTGTATCTAGTTCGTATTTATGAACCCATGCATTATTTTCATTAGGTCTAGATACCGACCATTCTTTGGCAAGTTCTAAATTTTCAGTTAGATAAAAACCTCTTCCGTAGTCGCTATCTTCACCATATCCATATATAGGAGTAAAGTCTTTATTAGGACTACCATGATATAAAACAATTTTTGTCATCTATACCTCCTAGAATCCTAACTCATCATTAACTAGAATAAGATGCATTCTGTCTGTGTGGCGTGAGAATCTAGTTATTAAGAATTGACAACAGATAGTATCCATTGATCTACAATCAAAACATTTACCTGTTTTCTTACATGGTGTATTAATATCAAATCTTTGAGCATTGGTAGTAGCTGCTACATTTCTAGCTCTTTTCATTGCAGTGTCTAGGTCAGGACATACTTTATTAATACCTACGATAAAGATTACTTTCTTAGGTCCTTGGCAAATATAAGATACTCTATTAGAATTGCCATCAATGTTTACCAAGATTCCATCTTGACTCATTGCGTTAACACTAGATAAGAAGATATCAGCATCATATCCTTTTAATAGAGCTTCTCTTCTATCTAACTTGCTTCTATCAATATAGTTATAATCATTACTATTATTAATCACATCGACAAGGCCAATATCAATAGCACTTTGACAACCACCCATAGTAACACTAGAACCCTTTGGCATTAATTCAAGTGCAAGTCTCAAAGCTTCTTCCTTATCCTTAGCATAGTATCCCTTAATATTTCTAGTTCCTAATTCCTTAATAACTGTAGTCGCTAATAATTCATTTCTTTTAAAGACATTCTCATTCATAATTTGGCCTCCTATTAATAGAATAATTATACTATTTTAAGTTTAATCAAACTCCAATATATCCTGTGAATCTTCCTGATTCAATATGTCTTATTGAACCATTCTTAACTATCTTGCCAAGCTTCTTTTTAACATAATAACCTTCTTATAATTTACTTAATGTCGATTTTTTTATTAGATTTAGTAAGGTATAACACCGTTTTTTGATGAAAAATGCTTAAAAACATCATTATCTTTTACTTAATCGCTTTTTTTTCATAGATTAAGTAAAGGATAACATCATTTTCTCATCAGTATCAAATATTATGCTAACACCACCACTTGTACCATTGAGCTTTCTATTGATTTAACAAATGTATGACATGGATTGATGCTAAATCAGCTTATAAGATATATTATCTGCATATAAAACCATCAAAATATATGCAGAAAGAAGAACAGTATGTGCAGTAAAAGTTTGAAAAAACTAGCTCAATACGCAAAAGAATATTATGATAATAATGTCTAAAATTAGACAAAATGATATGATTGATACAGAGGTTTATTATGGCAAATAGTGTACAGTTATTAGATGAAATAGCTATGAATAGAGCATTAACAAGAATTTCTTTTGAAATTAC
>CAKUQM010000069.1 GCA_934675465.1 uncultured Erysipelotrichaceae bacterium
CTATTGGCTTGGGTGTAAACATTTTGTTAATTGTTACTGGATTGGCTAAAACTCTTGATGTCGATTTATATAATATGATGTATTTCTGGGGATCAGTTGGAGTTTTAACTTATGTTGCAACTGACGGAAATTTCTTATTTGCAATGCTCGCAATTGCAATTTGTGGTATTGTCACAATAAAAGTAGCTGATTGGTCAGCACCTTATATTCATGAAGCTTTACCACAACTTAAGGGTTTATCATTTCCTTATGTGTACAGTTGTTTTTATGGACCTGTAGCTTACTTATTTAATAAGATTTTTGATAAAATCCCATTTTTGCGCGATTCAAATTTATCAGCCGATACAATTAAACAAAAACTTGGTGTTTTTGGTGAACCTGGTGTAGCTGGCTTTATTTTAGGAATTGTTATGGGACTTCTTGGTGGCTATACATTTACAGATTCCTTACTTGTAGGTATCAAAATAGGAGCAGCATTGTATTTTGTTCCTTTGTCAACTAATATTTTGATTCAAGGTTTAAACGAAACTACAGCCGCTATAACTAAAATTGTTAAAAAGAAATTTGCTAAGAGAGATATTTTGATTGGTCTTGATGGTGTTGTAATGTCTACTGCTCCAGAAGATTTGGCTTTGGGCTTATTGCTTATTCCTGTGGCAATTTTACTTTCAATCATCTTACCTTGGAACCATGTTTTACCTATAGGTATGCTTTCAGTGGGATTTATTTTAGTTGCCGGATTTATGCCATTCTTTAAAATGAATATCTTAAAGGGGTTTGTATTCTTATTTGTTGTTATTACATGCGAATTAGCGATTGGCGAAGCTATGGCTCCATTGTTTACCCAAATAGCTATGGAAGCATCGGTTGATATCCCTTGGGGCTCTGTTGAAATTACAAATGCCGCAAATTTCCCTAACTTGTTAGCTTGGTTCTTTGCGTGGATTCAAGGAATTATTGCTTAATATGAAAAAAATATTAGTAATTTGTGCTTTAGGATATGCTACAAGTACAATGGTTAAAAGAAACATTGAAGAATTTTTAAAAGAAAGAAAGATTGATGGCTGGACTGTAGATGCTGTTGGTATGGGAATGTCACAAGAACCAGCTAAAACAGCTTCAATTATTGTAACTACTGTACAATTAGATCAAAAAGAATACAAAGCACCAATAATTGATGGAATTTCTTTAATAAGCGGAATCGATTGCGATAAAACTTTTGAAGAAATTGAAAGTAAAATCAAAGAATTTAAAGATTAGTTTTTATAGGCTGTTACATGAATTTAGTAGCAGCCTATAATAAAGAAGAGGGAATATGATAATAAAAGAAGAAAAATACGAAAATATAAGGCTCCTTCATCTTCAAGGTGGTGGTGTTGCTAGCGACGTTCTTTCATTATTAGCGGAATATGCAACGAATAATAATCTTGTTAAAGAAGGCTACAAGAATGCTCTTTTAGAAAGAGAAAAATTGTATCCAACAGGAATAAAAGCGGTCAAAGGAATAGCTATTCCTCATGCAGATCAAGAATATACTAAAAAAGAGACAGTTATTGTTGTTACACTTGATAAGCCGTGCCTTTTTAAAGCTATGGGAGGTGGTTGCGGACAAGAAGTAAAAGTAGAAGTGTTGTTTTTATTAATATTAAGTGAAAAGAAGCAAGTGGACGCTCTTAGTAAGATTGTTTCTTTTATTCAAGACGAAAATAAAATGAATAGCTTTGATAAAGATGACTCAATCGAGATTATCTATGATTATTTTGGTAAGTATTTATAAATAAAACAAGATGAATAGTTATACTCTTCAGATCGTACAGTTTTTAATTGAAAATAATGGTCTTATTAATAAAGATGAACTCATCAAAGATTCCCAAATTAATAAGAACAAGTTTTATTATTACTTAAATGACATAAATAATTATTTATCTAGAAATAATATGCCAAGAATTATTGATGATGGTAAAACTTTAAGATACAGAAATGACGAATTAAACAAATTGTCCGATTACTTAAAAAGCGATAATTACATCCTAAATGCTAAAGAAAGACAAGATATGATTATTTTGGTAATTGCACTTTCTAGAGAAAAAATTACAATTAACAAATTAGAATCATTATTGGATACTTCGAAAAATACTATTACAAATGATATTTATAAAATTAAAGAAAAGTTAAAAATAAAATACGAAAAGAATGCAGGATTATATTTTGCGGGGGATGAATTAAAAATTAGAAAAGTAATCTTTGATTCTTTACATAGTAATAATAATATCCGAATTTCAATTAACAAAGAAGAGTTTATTGAAGAGGAATTTTGCAAAATAAACAGTTTATCAAATCCTTTAAAAAGAATTAAAGAAATTCTTCACAAAAATATCAATAAGAGATTTATATTCTTTTCAATAGATAGTTTAGCTAAAACTATTTTGGTTCATTGTCTAAGAAGTACAAAGGCGGAAATTGATTTAAGGCATTTAAATGAAGATATTTCTGAATTTAAAGATATTTATCAAGAAATGGAAAAAATATTTTCATACAACAATAATGAAATTAAATATTTATATTTAATCTTACAATCGGCAAAGATTGAATATAGCAATGTCTTTTCGAATAAAAATGAAGTAAAGCAATTGCTTGATTATTTAACGGATGGCTTTGAAAGAATCTATTATACTGATATTAAGAATCAGGAAATATATCGGATGTTTAAAATACATATAGAATCAATGTATTACCGTTGTCGCTATTTAATTAAAGTATCGACGTTTGAAAGTGAATCAACTGATTTTGAAAAGAATTATTTTTTAAATCAATTAATCAAAAATGCTGAAAAGAAGTTTTCATTATACTTTGATAACGATGAAAAAAAATTATTGGCTTATTATTTTGAAGCTATGAGATTTAACGATAACAAAGAAAATGAAAAGAAAAAAATAATTGTCCTTTGTGCCTCGGGTTTAAGTGGTAGTGCTTATGTAAAATATCAGCTAAATAAAATATTTGACAGCAAGTTTAGAATAGAAATAAGTGATTATAGAGATCTAAAATCAAAGATTGATGATGATACTGTGCTTATAGTAAGTACTATTTTTATTAAAAAACCTGATTTTATAAAAAAAGAAATCGATTGGATAAATGTTTCCGTGGTTTTAAAAGATTACGATATTAAAAAAATGGTTGATTGGATAATTGATAATCCTGTAGATAAGAATAGCAAAAAAATTAACGATATCATAAGCATTATTAATAATAATTCCACAATTGAGAATAAAAACGAACTTTACATGCAACTCAATAAATACTTATCTGATATTGATATAAAAAAGAATAATCTTCACTTGTTAGATCTTGTTGATGAAAAATATATTAACTATTTTAGTGATGAATATAGTCTAGAGAAAGCTATCGAAATAACTGGCAAACCACTCGTTGATGATAATATCATTAATGCACAATATATCGAAGATGTAAAAGAAACAATTGAATGTTTTGGGTTATATTGTGAGTGTTTTAAAGGCATTATAATACCACACGCTAAGCCTCATCATAATGTTAAAAGACCAGTAATTTCAATTAGTATATTCAAGAATTCGATTTTGAATAAATACGATAAAAGTATTAATGCTATTTTCCTTCTTGGCGTTGTTGATAAAAACTCTCATATAGAAGCTTTTTCAGAACTTATAGAGTTTTTATCAAAAAACAACAGATATTTAAATATTAAGGATTATACAAATCCTCGAATGTTATTTGATGAAATCAAAGAATATTTTAATAAATAAAAGGTGTAATTATATGAATAAAGTTATTAAAAATTATTTACTAATGGCATTAGGAGCCATAATAATTGGTATTGGCGTAGCTTTTGTGGTTTATGGCAATCTCGGTGGCGATGCAATGACTACTCTTGAACAGGGTATGCATAACACATTTAAGATTAGTCTACCTCTTGCTCAAATAATTGCCAACCTATTTTTTGCCTTTCTATTATTTCTTTTAGAAAAAGATAGAGTAAATATTGATACTATATTGTGCCCATTATTTATAAGTATAGGTTGTAAATTGAGTACGTTAGTATTGCCATCAATAGAAAAATTATCATTTAGAGTACTCTATATGCTTATTGGAATTGTAGTTATTGGAATCGGCATAGGCATAGGTGCTCAAACAAAATCAGGTAGCAACCCTTATGATGGCTTTGTTTTAACTTTAAGTGAAAAAATTAATAAAAAATACAGTTTGATTCGTCCGGTTACGGATGCTACTTTATTGGTTATTGGCATCTTGTTACATGGAGCGTGGGGTGTAGGAACATTAATGGCGGTTTTTTTCCAAGGCTATATTGCTAATATATTCATTAAATTGTTTAATAAAACATTTCAATTATCCCAAAAAGATGTTTAATGTTTAAAAAGTTATCAAAAGCTTGAGTACCTTGGAAACGGTAGATATTAATAATTTGTTTGTAAATCAAAGAGCCCTGTTAGGCATATATTTTTGTATATCTTATGGATAGTGAATGCTATGGCAATTAAAAAGGAAGGGCAATAAGTAGTCTAAACTAATAATCTTTTAACTTCATATTGCAAGCATTTCTCAGTGGTTCGTAATTAAAGCGACTTATATGTGTTAAATATTGACATTAATAGGCGCTATTATTGTTGTTTTGAAGTAAAGAAAATGTTGTATGGAACTTAAAAAGCCACATTATGTGGCTATATAAAAGAATAAGGAGAACTATTCTATTTACTTGATTTTTTCAACAATATGCTTACTAGTTAAACCATAATAATCTAACACATCATTTGCCTTACCACTTTGACCAAAGACATCATTTACACCAATTGGATATAAAGGAGTAGTAATATCACTTTGTGCTTTTATTTCTGATATAGCAGAAAATAGACCACCAATAATATTATGTTCTTCTAAGGCATAAGCTTTTTTATGTGAGCTAAGCATTGATAAAATGCCTTCTTTATCAATTGGTTTAATAGAACATACATTAACTACAGTTGCATCTACTTCTTCAGCTGCTTTTAAAGCTTCTTGCACCATTAGACCAGTTGCGAATAATACAATATCTTTTCCTTGTCTTAAGACAGATATTTTAGAGAAATCAAACTTTGTATTTTCATTATATACATCGTCAACTTTGCCTCTACCCATTCTGATATAACATGGTCCTTTTTCTTTTAATACATAATCAAGTAGAGCTATTGTTTCATATTGGTCACATGGAACATATACTCTCATATTAGGTAAAGCACGCATGATGGCAATATCTTCAATAGCCTGATGACTTGCACCATCTTCACCTACTGTTAAACCAGCATGAGTTGCAC
>CAKUQM010000070.1 GCA_934675465.1 uncultured Erysipelotrichaceae bacterium
TTTGTATAGATAGTGAATCAAGCACGTTGCCGGTTAGAGAACTCTCGAAAGAGAGTTTTTCTTTTTGTCTAGAATAATAAAAGACTGTCCATCATAAGAAGGACAATCTATACGTATTATTAGTAGTTCTTTAAATCAAAAATTTCTTTATCTGTTAAATGACGATAATCGCCTATTTCTAATCCCTCTAAGTTTAAATTTTTAAATTGCACCCTTTTTAGATATGTTACCTCACATCCAATAAATTTAAACATTCTCTTTACTTGATGAAACTTTCCTTCAGAAATTGTTAAATAAGCTTTAGTATCACCCAGTATTTCTAATTTTGATGGCTTAGTAACAAAATCCCCTAAATCTATTGGATTTGAAAAAACCTCTTGTGCATCATCCCTTATCTTATTATCAACTTCGACATAATATTTTTTATCCACATGATTTTCTGGACTTAACAAGTCATGATTTAACTTGCCATCATTTGTTATCAAAATTAGTCCTTCAGTATCTTTATCAAGTCTACCAACTGGAACTAAATCTTTACGTTTAGATTTAATTATATCCATAATAGTTTCTTGCTTTTTATCTTCAGTAGCACTCAAATAGCCTGCGGGTTTATTTAAAATAATATATTCATATTCAATATAATTAATTACTTTGTCATTTACTGTAATTTCATCATTTAAATTTACTTTATAGTCACTTTTCTTAATAACAATTCCATTTACTTTGATATGGCCTTTTTTAATGAGCTCTTTAACTGAAGACCTTGTTCCAACATTCATATCACTTAAATATTTATCTAGTCTCATCGTTTAATCCAACCTTTGTCAATTTTATTCTTTAACACTCCGTTTTTTGCCTTAGCAAATCCAAGAGGACAATCATCTACACATACCAATACCATTCCATTTAAATTGGAATTAGTTTCAATTGTTTCTCCTTTTAAGTATTTTTCCACTAGATTATCACTTGATTTTAAATTTAATACATTATTATATTCGTTAATTTTTAAATTCATAGCAAGTTGTTGCGAAGGTTCAAAACCATATTTTGTCTCTTTTCCTAAAAGCAATCCTGATCTCAATACTCGAATCCCTTTAGTATTTATAGGCTTTAAAAAGTATATGTAATCATTAATTTTTTCAAATATACCATCATAGAATCTTTTATTCAATTCATTTATAAAAGATATATCTGTTTTTGCCATTACCCGTGATTCACGTTTATGAGAATTACCATCTTTTTGTAACAAGCATACATAATGACCTTCACCTTTAATTCTATGTGGAAATAGTTTTACCCCATAACCATCATTTGCATCTTTAAAACCGTCATATTTTTCAATAGGCAACAACTTTATATTTGAATTATTATCTAATGCGTATTGAATTATTTCTTCATCTTCTCTTACATCAAAGGTACAAGTTGAATATACTAACTTACCACCATCTTTTAACATATTAATGCAAGCTTGTATCAAACGTTTTTGTATAGGTGAAAAGTATTCACTATCTCTCTCTTTCCACGATTCAATTAAAGCCTTATCTTTTCTAAACATTCCTTCTCCAGAACAAGGAGCATCCAATAGAATCTTGTCAAAATATTTTGGAAAATGTTCTTCTAATTCAATAATATCTTTCGCAATAACATAATAATTAGAAAACCCAGCTCTTTCTATATTCCTTAATAACGCATTAGCTCTAGAAATTGAAATATCATTAGAAACCAACAATCCAGTATTATTTAACTTATCTAACAATTTAAGACTTTTACCACCAGGTGCAGCGCAAGCGTCTAAAACTATATCTCCTTCTTCAATCGGCAAAACTTCGGCAGGCAACATCGCACTAGCTTCTTGTAGATAATATAAACCTGAATAATAATATGGATGCTTGGAAATACTCAAATCATCAAAATAAAAGCCATCCTTACACCAAGGAACTTGTTCTAAATTATATGGAAAGTTTTCTTTAAATCTATCAACAGAAATTTTACTGGTATTAACTCTCAAACTATGGATTTGAGGACTATCAAAACACGCTAAATAATCATCATATTCATCTTTTAACAGCGATTTCATCGCATTTAAATACTTATCCGGTAACATAAAAACATTTTAACATTACAAGTGCTATAATTGAGTACATGTTAAGTAAAAGTGAAAAAGAAACTATCGATCTAGGATATAAGATCGGCAAAAAATTGGAAAAAGGAATGTGCATTACTTTAGTTGGTGATTTAGCTGGAGGCAAGACTACCTTTACAAAAGGTATTGGTAAAGCACTTAATATAAAGGAGGTTATAAATTCACCAACATTCACTATTTTAAAAATCTATGACGGTGATCTTAAGCTATATCATATTGACGCTTATAGACTAGAAGGATGCGAATATGATTTGGGTCTTGATGAATATCTTGACGAAGGAGTTATGATTGTCGAATGGCCTGTTTATTATCAAGATTACCTACCAAATGAATACTTAGAAATATCTTTTAAATATATTGATGATAATACTAGAGAAATTACTCTTAACCCAATTGGTGAAAAATATAAGGAGCTAGTTAAAGAATGTTAACACTATGTATTGATACAGCATATAAATATTTAACTCTTGTCCTAATGGAAGACGACAAGATCATCGATTCAATCTCTTTCGAATGCTTTAAAAGGCAATCGGAAGAAGTATTTGTTTATTTAGACAAATTATTCAATGAATCAAAAGTTGATAAGAAAGATATAGATGCAATATGCATCACGAAAGGTCCTGGTTCTTATACAGGTGTTAGAATTGCAATGACCATCGCAAAAGTTTTATGTCAAGTAAAAGGAATTAAATTATATACAATTTCAACATTAAGACTATATGCTGGTAACCATGAAAAAACGATGGTGATTATGGATGCCAGAGCAAACAGAGCATATGTAGGTGTATACGATAAGGAAAATTGTTTATTAGAAGATTGTGCAATGGAGCTTAAGGATATCGACACAAAAGATTACAATGTTGTCTTAGATGGTGCCCTTATTGGTAAAGAAGACGTTGCACCAAATATTCCAGAGTGTTTCCTAGCTTGCAAAAATTTATTTGAAGAAGTTGAAAATATCAACCATTTAGCTCCTGAATACTTAAAAGAAAGTACAGCATATTACAGATGACCTTTGAGGAACTAGATATTAAAGATCTTGATGAAGTTATCAAGATTGAAAATGAAGTATTTTCAGACCCATGGCCTTATAAATATTTTAAAGAAGACCTAGATAATGAAAATTCTATTTATTATGCATTAAAAGATGAAGACAAAATCATTGGCTACGCTGGACTTTGGTTCATGTTTGAAAATTGCGATTTAGTAAATATTGCGATAAACAAAACATATCAAGGACAAGGCTTAGGAGAAAAACTATTAAAGTTAGTTATTAGAGAGGCTATTTTAAAAGAATGTGAATTTATGCATCTTGAAGTGCGTACAACTAATACAAAAGCCTATAATCTCTATAAAAAACTAGGCTTTATCGAAACAAGAACAAGAAAAGACTATTATGGCGAAGGTCAGGATTGTCTTGATATGGTGAAAGGATTGTTAGGATTAAATGAAGAAGATTTTAGCGATTGAAAGCAGTTGTGATGAAACAGCTTGCGCGATAATTGATGAAGAATTAAATATATTGAGTAGTGTGGTAACTAGTCAAATTGATGTTCACGCTCGTTTTGGCGGTGTAATCCCTGAAGTTGCTTCTAGAATGCATGTTGAACAAATCTCAACAATAGTAGACGAAGCACTTAAACAAGCAAATGAAAAAGTAGAAGACATGGACGCAATAGCATACACAATGGGACCGGGTTTAATTGGTTCCTTACATGTAGGCGGTATTGCTGCCAAAACATTAGCATTCTTCTACGACAAACCTTTAATTGGTGTACACCACCTAAAAGGTCACATTTTTATTAACGAACTACTACAACCATTAAAATATCCTTTGATGGCTCTTGTAGTAAGTGGCGGTCATACTGAACTAGTATACATCGAAAATGAAAATAGTTTTAAGATTGTTGGGACAACATTAGATGATGCGGTAGGCGAATCATATGATAAAGTAGCTAGAGTGTTAGGACTTGAATATCCAGGTGGACCTAAAATAGACAAACTCGCAAAAGAAGGCAAGAAGAATTACACCCTACCTAAACCTAAAGTTGATGGTCTAAACTTCTCATTCTCAGGTTTAAAGAACGCTTCTTTACAACTTGTAAATAGACTTGAAAGAAATGGTGAAGAACTAAACAAGGCTGATTTAGCATATGCCTTCCAAGAAACAGCCCTAAATTGTTTAATAGACAAGGCTATTAAAGCACTTGAAGAATATCCTTGTGAGATGTTTGTAATTGCCGGTGGTGTAGCATGTAACTCTAGACTTAGAGAACTTGTTACCGAAAAAGTTAAGGGTGTAGAAGTTATCCTTCCACCACTTAAATATTGTACAGACAACGCAACAATGATCGGTGTAGCTGCATGGCATTACTATCATAACCAAAAGTTTGTGCCACTTGATACAGCATCTAAACCTTCAATGTCAATTGAGGATTAGTATATGAAAACTTATTTTCCAATAGACTACAAATCAGATATGACCTTATATGAAACCCAAGAGGCCATATCTTTAATTAAGAAGACATTTCAAAAACATTTAAGCGATGCACTTCACTTAAAAAGAGTCAGTGCACCATTGTTTGTTGAAAGTGATTCGGGATTAAATGATGATTTAAACGGAGTAGAAAGAGCAGTAAGTTTCGATATTCCTTATGCACACAAAGATGCCAGCGTAGTTCATTCTCTTGCTAAATGGAAACGTATGGCTTTGTATAACTATGACTTCTATATGGGCAAGGGTTTATATACCGATATGAACGCTATCAGAAGAGATGAAGCCCTTGATAATCTTCATTCGATTTATGTGGACCAATGGGATTGGGAAAAGATTATTGATAAGAAAGACAGAAATCTAGAAACATTAAAGAAAACTGTTAATAATATTCATAAATGTATCCTTGCTACTTTAGCTACATTAAAGATTAAATATCCTAGTATCAAGGTTCATTTGCCCGAAAACTTATACTTTATCACTAGTCAAGAACTACTTGATATATATCCAAATTTAAGTTCTAAGGAACGCGAATATGAAATCACTAAGGAACATAAGGCGGTATTTATAATTGGCATTGGTGATAAATTAAGCAATGGCCAAGCACATGATGGTAGAGCTCCTGACTATGATGATTGGAAACTTAATGGAGATTTAATTTATTATCATGAAGTCTTAGAC
>CAKUQM010000071.1 GCA_934675465.1 uncultured Erysipelotrichaceae bacterium
ATCATCCTCAACCTTCTCCATACAATAGGCAGTAGATTTCACAATCAAATCATCAAGATTATCAAAATATTGATACAAAGTTGCCGAATTAATGCCACAAGCCTTCGCAATAGCCTTAATCCCAACACCATTCAAACCATTATCGCAATAACAAGCGAAACACTTTTCCATTATTTCAACTTTTCTTGCCTCACGAGCCTTCTCATTTACAGTACGCACTTAAAACTCCTTTAATAAACTAATTGTTCAATTAATTAATAACATAAAATTAAGAAATATACAATAAAAAACCATTAATTAAAAATTAAATTGATTTATTATCGGCTCAAAATAAAAGCTACTTATGATCTTGCACCCCATCACAAGTAGCGATTGCTTCTAACGGTCAAAAAATAAAGATGATGACATAAAATTATTAAAGGAAGCTTTAAAGTGTTAACCCGTATTCATCAAAGTATATTAGAAGCAAGCTAATTATATATTTGATTAAGTATAATAATGTTTATAATGACCGAACGATATTTTAAGTAGCTTTTATCTCTCGTTATTTATCATTCTTAAAAACAAAATAATCAATATATAAATAGACCAGATATATAGAGAATAGCCCTATGCCAAACCATAATAAGCCTAGCCCGTAATTACCTAAAACATTTTTAATCATTTCACCACTATCATCAATATAATGTGCAATTCTAATTAATTGATGAATTAAAGCACACCAAGTAATAGTGCATATTACTAGTTGAACAACTTTATTTCTTCTTAACTTCATATCACTATTTCTAAACACTAAAACAATTAATATTATTAATAAAACAAAGATAGAATACACGATTGGCATCTACAACCTCCAATAAACTAATACCTTATATTATCAGAATATAAAAGAAAAATAGGTTAATACAAGTAAGACTTGAAACAACCTCTTATTTTAGATGCAAGATTTACTTAATTTTTGTAACGGTTCTATATAAGCTAATACATAAGGGAAATATACCTACAATAATGATTTCGTAAGAAACTTCCTTTACTACAAAGACAATAAACAATGTAAAAATTATTATTAATACTAAATCAAAAATGAGTTCTTTAGAATAACCTTTAACACTAAAATCATTCAAGAAAATTACACCAATAATAATTGAATAAGCAAATATAGAGAATCTTGTCTCATCGCTAGTTAAGAATGAACAGCCAATCAATAAAATGATTAAGGCAATGGAATAAATGTACAGTAGTTTTTTCATATTATCTTATCTCCACACTAACCAATTTAAAACGATGAACAATTCCTTTTGTTCCCATATTAGTTTCTTCACATTTATATTTAGACGTAAGAGTAAAATTAGATTTAGTAGACTTATCTAGAGTGTCTTCTACAGTAGCTAATATTTTACTTCTCGTTTGTCCAGCAAAAAAACCAGCAATAGCTCCTGCTATCGGATTTGCCAAACCAACCAAAAGTCCAATAGTTGTAGCTGATAAATTCTGTTGAGTTTTTAAATCATTCTTCATTTTAATTAATTCAGATCTTGTAACATTCTTAGTGATGTATTTATACTCTGTTTTACATTTTCCAAAATTTGTAACTACTGTTGGCTCATCACCAAATTCTGTTAGTACATCAATATAAAGTTCACCATCTATTATTTCCATATTGATAATATCGCTAGTATCGATATTATCATTTATTGGACAAGAAGCGGTATCGTTATGTTCATTTTCTTCAGCAAATACTCCAAACGGTATCACCATTATAGACATCATTACTATCGATGTAAGTATCAATATTTTTTTCATGCGTTCCTCCATTAAAACATTCTTAGTCGTCTTCACAAATACACTATCAAAGTCTTTCGAGTATACTTTCTTCTTTTAAAATAAAGATAATTTTATACGTACAAAACACATTTGAGTGTGTTAACAATTTAATTGTCTAAGAGAATAACTTAAATAATTATGAATAGATGTATTACATCCTATTAGTAGATAAGATGTTTAATCAATAATTCTATTAGATAAATAAACATCTAAAAACACTATGAATATTTATGTTTAATATAAATATCAATTATCTTTAGACAATTAAAGATGTAGCTACATATATAAGTTAGCATATACTAACTGATAAAGCAAGTTGGCATTATAAGTTACTATAATTAGACAAAAAAGCCACTTACATTAATGGGTGAAAAGGTAAGTGGCAATGCTTCTAATGAAAAATATAAGATGACAATTAAACTTTTAAAGATTTGCAGTCGCACATTTTAGAATTAACCAAAAAAATTAGAAGCAATGTAATTATATCTTGTTTTAGTGTTCAAGCCTTTGATATTGACCACAATAAAAGACCATTAGCCCAAAATACGAAAACGAGCTTAATGGTCATTGCTTCCACCTTTGTTCGCATCAAACAAGAAAGGTTGTTTAAAAGATAGAAGCACTTATAGTATATCATTTTTCAAATCGTGAATTATCAAGGTGTCAAATGACACTCAACTTAAATTTTTCATAAACACAGTTTCAACCAATCCTTATATTTTTTCAACCAAATTTTGCGAAAAGAGGTTTTGGCAGTCTTTAACTTTTCAACCAAATTTTGCGGAGTGGCATTTAAAAGAAAAGAGGTTAACACTAGCAACAATACTATAAATTCAACCTCTTATTTCGTATAGCTCTTAAAATAAGGCTTAAAACTTAAAAGGCGCTTCAGGATTTCTAACCTTAAGCGCCTTTTATTGATACAATCTTCTTGTTTAGAGAAAAGGTATCTTTAACATGTCTTATTTATTTCTTAAATGAATTAGTTTCAGGATCAAATTCAGCTTCATGAAGCCAAACATAAGCATCATCTTCACATCTATCTGTTTGTAACCAAGGATTGCCATCCAAATGTCTAATCATCCAACAAGTATACATTTGATAGCCTGGAGCGCATACTTGAGGATGTAACTTACCACCTGGAATAGCTGAGAAACTACGGTTAGTACTCTTAAACACCTCATCTCCTACATAACTAGCTCCAAAGCCTTCTTCATGATCGAATAAAAAGTAATAACATTCAGGCTGTGGGTGTCTATGAGGAAGATAGCCTGACCAATTACCTGGATCATTTAAAACCTCGCCCAATACCATGTTGCTTAGTGGATTGATGTCATGATCAAAGATTGTATTAACTCTTCTCGCTGCCGTATTGTTGTACTTACCCTTGTTAGAATAATTGAATGGAGCATCACTAGGCTTATATAACTTAGACTTGAAATCATTGTCATTCTTTGTCTTTTGAACAAGAATTTCAGTTTCACTATTAGCCTTAACCACAATAGTCTTATTCTTAGAAACGTGTCCAGCATACGGTCCATCAAGGAAGACCGATCTTCTAGTCACACTTTCCTTAACACCATCAACATCCATTTCTAATTCGCCATTCAAAAGTAAAACAGCAACTTCTTCATCGCTACTTGTAAACGCCAAGGTTTCACCCTTAGTCAACTTATATACACGAATATCCATTAACATATCGCTATATTCGTTGTCATAAGTTGTTAGAATCATCTCACCTTTCTCATCAAATTTTGGATAACCAAATACTTTCTTTTCCATACCCTTTAACCTTTCTGTTATCTTATATAAAGTATCTACACTACCTACATTACCTGGGAAGATTACTACAGGCATATCTTTAAATTTAGAATCATCTAAAATCCTTATTACCCCTACGTTCTTTTCAATTTGTCCAAGTGCTAATGCCTTCTTAACATTTAAACCAACACTTAAACAATCATAAGAAGTAATGCCACCCTTAGATATCAAGAATGAAGGACGTACCTTTAATAAAGATAAGATACCTGTAAGCTCTCTAGAAATGCTTACTGCCATTTCTAATTGTTTTTCTTTATCATCACCAGGGAAATCTACACGATCTCTTCTAGTAGCCAACAATACCGTTTTATTTTGCCTTAGTTTTTCATCGATTATTTTTGCACACCTAATAGCCTCGTCATGCAACCTATTATTTAACACTTCATGTTGATTAAATTCAACATAATCGACATTTGAATCATGCTTCTTCAAATACGCCAATTGATCACTTGTATTCTTAACATGAGAACCAGCTAGAATCAAACCACCACTTCCATAAGATATACACTTTTTGCTATCTAAATAAGGAATATCCGTAATATTACCTAATTCTTTAACCAAAGATGCTGCACATCTAAATAAAAATTTCTTATTTGTATGCTTATAAGCACATACAAATTTTCTTAAATCATCCACTGATGTACAATTAACAATCACCTTATTGAAGTTTGTAACACTATTTAATTTACCAACGATATCATTATCATCTAAACCAATGGAAACACAATCATTTGCCTTATATTTACCTTGAGTCTTTTCTTCTACATATTCTTTTAAATTAGAACTTCTAAAGCCAAAGGTCTTATCTTTCGCAAATTCACTCTCACCAACTGGAATTTCTACACCATTGCTAATCACATAATGAACATCATTAACCGTTTTTCTAATGCCATCAAGATAAGGACAAATAATTTCACCGTCAATTAAATAACCATTATCGTTTAATACTTTCTTAATCACTTCACCTTCTAAAGGAAAATGACCTCTTAAAGACGAATCTCCTCTTGAAATAATAGTAAAGTCAATATTCAATTCCTTTGCGATATCACATATCATTTGAATAAGTTTCTCATGATATTCAATTGTCTCTTGTTCACTGAAAGCTCTTGAATTTGTAGAAATATAAAACATTTCTCTTGGATCTTTAAAAGCTTCACACAAAAGATTGTAATCATAATTAATTAACACCAATACATCATGTACTGTTTGAATACCTGTTGGATCATCATCTAGAACTATATATTTATGTTTTATCATACTTAAATGATATCATTTTTAAACATAATATACATAATTTTGTATAATTATATTGTTGGAGGATTAATAAAATGTTTGACTTAAATAGTTTTTCATTAGAAGGCAAAGTAGCCCTAGTAACAGGAGGAGGAAGTGGTATCGGTTTTGGTATCACATGTGCCCTATATAAGGCTGGAGCTAAAGTTTGTTTTAATCAAAGAAGTGTAGAAAAAGTAAATAAGGCTTTAAAGGAATTTGAAAATGAAGGAGTTAAAGCTTATGGTTATGTTTGTGATGTAACTAAGGAAGATGAAGTTAATAAATTAGTAAAAAAGATTAATGA
>CAKUQM010000072.1 GCA_934675465.1 uncultured Erysipelotrichaceae bacterium
ATGTCACAATTGTGACATTTTATTTAACCTTCTTATGCTAATAATTACGGTTACTATACACAAGATAATAAGCATTAAGCCAATAATCAAACCCAAATCATATGATTTACTAAAGTCATATAAATAACCATACACAGATGTAGAAATAGCATATGAGGCATTACCAAGTAAGGCATATATTGGGTAGGTTTTATTATAATTTGCAATTCCAAATACTTCTTTTGTCAATAAGGTTAAGCCAACAGCTGTTTCCGCAAAAACCGCTCCAAACAATAATGTTCCACTAACATTTAATAAAGAATTATTAATAAATAGTAATAAACAATTGCCTATTAATGTAACTATCAACATGGAGATATTTGAAAAAATAGCTCCTTTTTTATCAGCAATTTCACCAGTGATAAATTTAAATGTTACATTGCCAATCATTGATAAAGAAACAAATAATGAAACAATATTCAAAGAGTAATTTCTAGATAAAGCAATTGCGCTTAAATGTTGCATATTGCCTGCCGCAAAGTGAATAAGTGTTGCAAATAGTCCAACATAAACAAACAACAAGGGATCAATTTTATTAGATATGGTTTTAGTTTCTTCCTTAATAATTTCGCCGCCATATGGCTGTAAATCTATATCCTTAGGATTTAAAGGATACTTCATTATAATAAAAGGAATAAATGATAATAATATTGATATACCCATCACTTTATAGCCTATACGCCAACCATATGTTTCGATTACATTTAAAAATAAAGGAGAAAAAATAGCTCCCGAAATGCCTGAGAATCCAAAGATAATTGAGGTTATTAAGCCATGGTTCTTATTGAACCAATTATTGATTATTATTGATATAACAACAAAAGCGAAGAAAGCATTGCCACAACCTCTTAATAAGCCCAAAATGTAAAACATTATTATATTGGATTGATAACTCATGAGATAAGCACTTGTCGAACTTAATAATCCAGCACCTATAATTAATTTACGATAATTGTTTGAGTTTAACCATTTAGGCACAAACAAAGCAACAATCGCAAGGGCAAAAGTTGCGATAGTATTGTGAATAATATAGGTACCTCTTAAGATATTTAAGTCTGAGGCAACATAATTATAAAAAACACCAACTGAATTTGATGTGATGCCCACTCCAGCTGAAGATAAAAAACATAGAGTGATTATTATTTTTAAATACATACGATTCTTTTTCTTTAAAATATCCATAATAAATAAAAGAGGGACATTACTGCCCCTCCATTAATTGAGTTAGAAATTATTCTTTACTACCATTATCAGCTACTTCAAATGTATAACGATTGTTAGAACCAATTACACGAATATAATCCTTAACAAATTGTTTTACAGCAGCTTCAGCTACAGCGCAGATTTCCATATAATTTAGACCTGGATTCTCTTCCCAAGCAGCCTTCATAGCTACTTCAGCAGCATGGAAAGCATCTGTACAAACGTTGATCTTATTTATGCCATTAGCAACTGCCTTACGAATGTTTTCCTCACCTGATCCAGAACCACCATGAAGAACTAGTGGCATCTTTAATGCTTCCTTAAGTTCTTTTAGACGGCCAAAGTCTAATACTGGAACATATCCAGCAGGATATTTACCATGTGCTGTACCAATAGCAACTGCTAAAGCATCAACACCTGTATCCTTAACAAATTGAACTGCTTGTTCAACGTTTGTATACATATCAGCAGTCTTACCATCACCATCAGCAGCTTGGCCAACATGACCTAATTCTGCTTCAACAGAGATGCCCTTGCCATGAGCAAGATCAACTACTTGTCTTGTACGTCTTACGTTTTCTTCATAAGGTAATGAAGAAGCATCAATCATTACATTTGAGAAGCCTCTTTGAATTGCATCAACTTCAGCTTCAAAGCTTGGTCCATGATCTAGGTTTAAGCAAACAGGAACAGTAGCCTTTTCTGCCATAGCCTTAATCATAGGAACCATTTGATCTGGATGTGCTAACTTTTTCATTTGGCCACAACCGAATTGAACAATAATTGGAGAATGTTCTTCTTCAGCAGCTTCAATTACAGCTCTAGCCATTTCCATGTTGACACTGTTAACTGCCATTACAGCATAACCATCTCTATTAGCAGCATCAAGAATATACTTCATATTTACATACATAGCTAATTAAACCTTCCTTCTATTTAGTTTATTTTTAGAATTATAAATCGATATCTAATTCAGTGATTTCTTCTTCAGTCTCTTCTTCTTCAGGCATCTTCTTAACTACTGCGTATAGAACACCAGTAATTACAGAACCGATTACAAGAGCAACAATCCACATACCAATGTTGTTTGATAATGGAGCAACTAGGATACCACCATGAGCAGCAGGAGTGTTAATACCCCAAGCCATAGCTAAACCAGAAGCAATTGCAGAACCAATCATTGAACATGGGATGAATCTTAGTGGATCATCAGCAGCGAAAGGTAATACACCTTCAGTAATGAAACATAGACCCATAGGGATAGCAGTATAAGCAGTATTCTTTTGAGCAGCAGTGAACTTCTTAGGAGCAAAGATAGCAGCAAGACCAACACCAACAGCAGGTGTCATACCACCGATAATCTTAGCAGTTTCAGCACAACCACCGATACCATCTGGAATATCAGCATATAAAGCATTTGCAGCCATAGAAGCAGTCTTGTTGATAGGACCACCCATATCGAAGCCCATACAAGCACCGATAACAGCACCACAAACGAATAGAGAACCTTCACCTAGACCAACAATCCAGTTTTGGATAGCTAACATTACAGTTGAAATTGGTTTCATTAGGATACCAAAGAATAAGAATGTAGCAATTGCAGTAGCAAGAACTGGAATGATCAATACTGGCATTAATCCAGCAAGAGCTTTAGGCATCTTCCAAGACTTCATCCATTGTACTAAGTAACCAACAACAAAGCCCATCAACATAGCACCAACGAAACCTGTCTTAGTAGGTCCGCCAGCAAAATAACCAATTGCGAAACCAGGAACAATTCCGGGTCTATCAGCAATAGAGAATGCAATACCAGCACATAAGAATGCATAAGCCCAGTTGAAGCCCATACCATTCATTTCACCAAGCATATGCATATAGTCGCTTAACTTAGTGATTGAGTAACCAGAATAATTTAATCCAGCGATAATTGGATCAGATAGTGGAACACCTGACCAAGAGAATGCCTTTTGAATAGCACCCATGATACCAGCCATAACAACCATTGGAATCAAGAATGAAATACCAGTCATTATGTGCTTCTTAACATCAGTTAATTTCATAATAAATTTTCTCCCCTTATTTTTTTATTTACCTAATTTTTTCTCAATAGTAGCGATAAGTGATTTAGGACTCTTCATAGCAGTTGAAATAGGAATATCAACAATACGCTTACCATTGAATCTGTCTTTGTCTCTAATTGCAATGTCATGGGCAAAGATAACTACATCAGCAGCTGCGATATCTTCTGGAGTTAATTGATTTTGAACACCAATTGTACCTTGAGTTTCAATCTTAACTTCATGACCAGCTTCCTTTGCAGCATTTTCAATCTTTTCCGCAACAATGTAAGTGTGAGCAATTCCAGCAGTACATGCTGTAACACCAACAATCTTCATAAATAGATCTCCTTTCTTGTTTAATAGCTATATATAAACTCTAATAACTAATTAGAAGTCTATATCTAAATCAACGATTTCTTCATCACTCTTAACGTTTGAAGAATCTAGTTCGCTGTCATCGCAAAGAATTAAATTAACTACTTCTTCCTTTGTCTTAGCCTCAGCTAGCTTTGCGACTCTTGCTTCATTTCCAAGCTTTCCAGCCAATTCACTCAACAACAACATATGATTTGTAGCGAATTCTGTATCAGCAGATACACAGAATAAGAAAATTAATCTTGTATCTTGGAAACCTGAATCAGTCATTGCAGTTTCCCATTTGATATCGTTTTTGGTCTTACCAATACAAATACCAATCTTCTTAACTGCTTCTGATTTTCCATGAGGGATAGAAATTGAAGAACCCATACCAGTAGGACCTTCAGCCTCACGAACATATATATCTTTTACAAATTGTTCAACATCATTGATATAACCATTATTAAGTAATAATGTAGCCATGTTGTGAAGCACTTCATCTTTTGTAGTACCCTCAACTTCTAGATCAATAATGTCTTCATTTAATATCTCTCTTAAGTTCATTTTTCAACCTCTTTTTCATGTCTGGTGTAATCCCTTACATCAACTAAGCATATTGTAATACAAAAAAATGTATATTGTCAAAATATTTCGTACATTTTTTTGTATAATAAATTCGAAAGAAGGAAATATTTATGATGAACTATATTACTAGCAATGATGAAATCGTTGAATTAACTAACAGAAGCGATCATTATCCTGATATGATGCTATATTCATATCTTGTACGCCCGAAGAAAGGAAGTGTCAAAGAATACTATAGCGAAGATAAGGAAACATTGATTCTTCTTCAAGAAGGAAGCTTAACATTAAGCTACGAGGGAAAAGAAGAAACAATCACAAGAGGAAACGTCTTCGATGATGCTCCAGTTGGACTATTATTCCCTGCAAAAGTTAAAGTTGAAGTAAAAGTAAACGAAGACAGTGAATATCTATTAATCATGACTGAAAATGACAAGACATACAACACAACATTATTCACAAAGGATAATGTCATCGTTGTTGACAGAGGAGCTGGCCAATGGAACGATTGTGCTACAAGAAACGTAAGAACCATGGTTGACTATAAGATTAATCCAAATAGTAACTTAGCATTTGGTGAAACAGTAAACTATCCAGGCAAGTGGTCAACATTTATTCCACACTTGCATGATCAACCTGAACTATACTACTATCGTTTCAATAGACCTGAAGGCTTTGGAGCTAGTTTCTATGGACATAATGTATATGAAATCAAAGATCGTAGTTATATCTGTGTAACAGAAAAACTAGCACATCCTCAAGTAACTGCACCAGGCTATGCCATGAACTACTTCTGGGTAATTAGACATTTTGAAGACAATCCATGGACTGGGGCTGAAAACGTTAAGGAACATGAATGGCTACTAGATCCTAATTGCAAGATTTGGCCTAATAAATAAGAAAAAGGAGCGAAAGCTCCTTTATTTA
>CAKUQM010000073.1 GCA_934675465.1 uncultured Erysipelotrichaceae bacterium
AATACATGTTTACTAAGAATTGGGAATGCGATTAGATGCAAAATAAATTGAGCTTAGGCTCTTTTTATTTTGTGAAAATGTTAAAATAAAATAGTTATAAAATTATTATTTGATTGAGTATAAAGGAAGTTTTAATGGATAGATATTTTTTAGTATTAACTATTATAGATATATTTGTGTTGAGTTTTATGTGTATTCTTACAAAATTAAGCGAATCACTTAATACTAAACAAAAACGAGGCTTTTTTCTAGTATTTTTATTAACCGCATTAATTTCTATTTTAGAAGTTATCACATTAGCAGTTGACGGTATGCCGAAGGAATATCGTTTTTTAAACATTATTTCTAATTATCTAGGATTTGGATTATCACCAGCTTTAGCTATTGGACTTGCTTATGCACAAAATAAGAAAACTACCATGAATAAGGAAATGAAGATCGCTATTTATCTAGAACTAATTTATTTAATATTCTTAGCTATTTCTATTCCTTATGGTTTAGTATTTTCAGTAAATAAGAATAATGTCTATGCTCGAGGTCCTTTGTTTTTTATTTATGTACTTGCTTATTTTATAGCTATCGTGTATCTTTTATTGTCAACAATACTTATTTCTAGACAGTTTCAAAATAGAAGTAAGAAACTTGTCTATCCGTTGGCAATTTTTCTAATTGTCATCACAATCATTCAAGTTATGTTTCCAAAAGTTCATGTTTCTTGGTTATGTATTACTTTGCTGTCAGTGTTATATTTTATCTATTGTAACGAAATGTGGCATCAATTAGATGGTTTAACTGGCTTATTGAGTCAAAATAGTTATTTGAATTGTACTTTAGAAACAATCAAAAAAGACAGTGTACTTATTGTCTTTGATGTTGATGATTTCAAATATATTAACGATACATATGGTCATCTAAAAGGGGATGCTTGTTTGGTTGAGGTAGCTGATTGTATAAAGAAAGCTTATTCTGATTATGGCTATTGTTACCGCATTGGTGGTGATGAATTTTGTGTAATATTAAATGACAAAGAAAAAGAAACTGAATGTTTAAATAAATTCACTAAGCTTTTAGAAGAAAAAAGAGCTAAGTATGAATTCATTCCTACAGTTTCTCATGGTTCATCACATATTTTAGCTAAAGGTTTGTTAGAGGCAGAAGATCAAGCTGATAAAAATATGTATGAATTTAAGAAGAAAAATAAACTTCAATGAAGTTTATTTTTTAATCATGTCTACGATAATTGAATTATGTAATTTCTTATACTTATCAGGAATATTTGAATCAGTAATAATAAAACCCTGATCTATCTTGGCAAATCTTGCGGTACAAACTTTATCAAACTTACTAGGGTCAGTTAAGATATATTTTTCAATACAATTATTAAAGGCTACTTCCTTTATTTGAGCTTCTTGAGGATCAGGTGTGGTATGACCATTGTTATTGATACCATTAGTTCCAAAGAAACCCATAGTAAAGTTCATCTTCTCTAAGTACTTATAAGTTTCACTACCTACAATTGCTTCTGTCTTAGATTTTAATAGACCACCTGGCAAATATACTTGATGACCATCTTGTGATAATTGTCTAGCATGACTTACACAGTTTGTGATAAATGTTGCCTTAGAACTTTTAAGATAAGCAATCATCATTGAAGTAGTAGTACCTGCATCCAAATAGACAACATCATTATCTTTAATTAAAGAGGCTGCATATTTAGCAATTTCTCTTTTTGATGATGAATTCAAATCTGATCTTTGTTCAACCGATTCATCTTCTGTCAAAATATCGTTATTTAAAGAAATAGCACCACCATGTACTTTCTTCAATAAACCCTTTTTGTCCATATCAGATAGGTCTCTTCTAACGGTAGATTCAGAAGCGTCTAATATTTCCATTAGTTCGACAATAGTAATACTTTTTCTTTCGTTTGTAATGTCTAATATTATTCTTTTTCTTTCTTCATTAAGCATTTTATTCACCTTTTACAAGAAAATTATATAAAAACGTTTAAAAAAAGTCAAAATCAGTCAAATTCATTCAATAATGTGTTGACATTGACCGATTGTGACTGTATTATAAAGGTGGTTAAGGAAAACCGTTCAAAATCGTTCAAAAGACATCAGGTACCATGTTTGAGAACTAGAAAGAGAGGAAAGTATGATATATACCGTTACTTTTAACCCTTCACTTGACTATATCGCTTCTTGTAAAGATTTTAAATTAGGAGAAACAAACAGAACTTGTAAAGAATTTATCTTTCCAGGTGGCAAGGGAATCAATGTTTCTATCGTCTTAAGAAACTTAGGGCTTGAAACAAGCGCTCTAGGTTTCTTGGCTGGTTTTACGGGAGAAGAAATCAAAAGGTTAATTACCAAAGAGGGTATTCAAGATGAGATGATTTGGGTTAAAAATGGTTATTCAAGAATCAATGTTAAATTAAGATCTAATACCGAAAGTGAATTAAATGGTATGGGGCCAAATATTGATGAAGAAGCCATCAAGATGTTGTATGTTAAGCTAGATAAATTAACAAGCGATGACATCTTGGTGTTAGCAGGGAGTATTCCAAGTTGTCTTCCTTCAACAATGTATAGAGATATTATGAATTATCTAAAAGATAAGAATATCAAGATTGTAGTAGATGCGACTAAGGACTTACTTACAAATGTTCTCGAATATAAACCGTTTCTAATTAAGCCTAATAATCATGAGCTAGGCGAAATATTTGGTGTTAAGTTAGAAAAACGAGAGGATGTAGTTCCTTATGCTAAGAAGTTACAGGAAAAGGGTGCTAGAAATGTACTTATATCTATGGCTGGTGAGGGTGCAGTTCTAGTAAGTGAAAACGGTGATGTCTATACCTCAATAGCTCCAAAGGGAAAGTTAGTTAATTCAGTTGGAGCAGGTGATTCAATGGTTGCGGGTTTCATCTATGGCTATACAAAGTTCAATGATTACAAGGAAGCGTTCAAATATGGTGTTTCTACAGGCTCTGCAAGTGCCTTCAGCGAATTTCTAGCTACTAAAGATGAAGTAGAAAATTTATATCGTAATTTATAAAAAAGAGGGATTATTATGAAAATTACAGATTTATTATCAAAGGAAAGTGTTTTACTAAACGCTGATGTTAATGATAAAGAAGCATGCTTGGTTAAGTTGGTTGATTTGATGGACGCATCAGGCAAGATTTCAGATAAGAAATCATACTTAGATGCAGTATATGAAAGAGAAAAAGAGGGTACAACTGGAGTTGGCAATGGTATTGCCATTCCTCATGGTAGATGCTCAGGTGTTAAAGAACCAGGTCTTGCTGCTATGACAATTCCAAGTGGTGTTGAATATAATGCCTTAGATTCTAAGCTGGTTGATTTAGCATTCTTAATTGCAGCACCAGAGGGTTCTGGCAGTATGCATCTAGAAATTCTATCTAAGTTAGCTACTATGTTGATGGATGAAAACTTTGTTGCTGATTTGAAGAAGGCTAAGACTGTTGAAGAATTCTTGAAGGTAATTGATGATGCTGAAGAAAAGAAGGATGAATCTGGGCTCGAATCTGGGCTCGAAACTGGGCTCGAATCTAATACGGGACATTATGTTCTAGCAGTAACCGCATGTCCTACAGGTATTGCACATACATATATGGCTGCTGAGGCTATTGAAAAGGCTGCTAAGGCAAAAGGATATAAGGTAAAGGTTGAGACAAGAGGCTCAGGCGGTGCTAAGAATATCTTAACTGAAGAAGAAATTAATAGTGCAGATGGTATTATCGTAGCTGCTGATACAAATGTTCCAATGGATCGTTTTGATGGTAAGAAGGTTATTGAGTGTCAAGTATCTAAGGGTATTAATAAGCCTAATGAATTAATTGATGAGATTGTTAGTGGTAATGTAGCTGTTTATAAGAGTAATTCTAAAAAGGCTAATAATGAGGCTAAGGATAGTGCAGGTCATTCTATTTATAAACATTTAATGAATGGTGTATCTCATATGTTACCGTTTGTAGTTGGTGGTGGTATCTTGATTGCGCTTGCTTTCTTGGTTGATGGCATGAACTATGATATCGATAGCTTGACCGATGCTCAAAGAGCTAGCTTTGGTACCCTAACTCCGCTTGCGAATTTCTTAAAATGACAAGTTGGTGGTGTTGCCTTTGGCTTTATGCTTCCAGTATTAGCTGGTTTTATCGCGATGTCTATTGCAGATAGACCAGGGCTTGCAGTAGGTATCCTTGGTGGCTCTATTGCGGCTAATGGTACTTCTGGTTTCTTAGGTGCTTTAGCAGCGGGTTTTATTGCAGGTTATCTTGTAAATCTATTAAAGAAAGTTTCTGATAAGATCATTCCTGAATCATTAGATGGTATAAAGCCAGTACTTATTTATCCACTATTTGGTATGTTACTAACAGGAGCTATTATGGTATTTGCGATTGAACCAGTAGTAGGTGCAATTAATACAGGATTAAATAACGCATTAGCTTCATTAAGTGGTGCGAATGTTATCTTACTAGGTGCAATACTTGGTGGTATGATGGCAATCGATATGGGTGGTCCTTTTAATAAGGCATCATATGTATTCGGTGTAGCTTCTATCGCTTCTGGTAACTACAATATTATGGCTGCGGTTATGATTGGTGGTATGGTTCCTCCATGTGCAAT
>CAKUQM010000074.1 GCA_934675465.1 uncultured Erysipelotrichaceae bacterium
ATCATCCTCAACCTTCTCCATACAATAGGCAGTAGATTTCACAATCAAATCATCAAGATTATCAAAATATTGATACAGCGTTGCCGAATTAATACCACAAGCCTTCGCAATTGCCTTAATACCAACGCCATTAAGACCATTATCACAATAACAAGCGAAGCACTTTTCCATTATTTCAACTTTTCTTGCCTCACGAGCCTTCTCATTAACAGTACGCACTAAAAACTCCTTTAATAACTAATCGTTCAATTAATTAATAACACAAATATTAAAAATACACAATAAAAATGATCAGCAAATTTTACTGATCACCTAAAATATTCATAATAGTAGAAACTAATTTATTAACATTAATAGGCTTAGGAATATAACCATCCATACCCACATCCTTGGCCTTCTTCCTATCCTCACTAAACGCATTAGCAGTCATCGCAATAATAGGTGTCCTATTACCAAGTCTTCTTAATTCCTTAGTAGCTTCATAACCATCCATAATAGGCATCTGAATATCCATCAAGATAACATCATAAGTATTATCACTGGCTTTATCAACAGCCTCTTTACCATTACTTGCACCATCTACCCTAAAACCAGCTTCCTCTAAAACCGTCTTAGCTATTTCATAGTTTAGTTCATTATCCTCAACCAACAATACCTTCTTATTAGTATCGATAATATTATTAGAACTTATTGTTTTATTATCGGTTGTTTCATCCGTTACCTTAAAACACAAACTGATAGTAAACTTAGAACCCTTACCAGACTCAGACTCAACGGAAATACTACCACCCATCATATCCACAATAGCCTTAGAAATAGACAAGCCTAAGCCAGTACCCTGTACCCTACTTACTGTAGAAGTTGCCTCTCTAGCAAACTGTTCAAATATATGTTCCTGGAATTCCTTAGAAATACCAATACCATTGTCCTCTACAATAAAGTCATAATTACCAGAATCATCCTTTTGAATCAAAGACAAATTAACATAACCACCACTAGGTGTGAACTTTATCGCATTAGCTACCACATTAAGAAGCACCTGCTTAAGCTTTAAAGGATCCGTTAGTACATTAGTATCTTTTAAATTAACTATATTAATATTTAAATTCAATTGTTTCTTTTGAACATTAGAAGATACGATATCCCTTATATCATCCAATATGCTAGGTAAATAGACATTAGACTCTTCAATCTTCACCTTACCAGACTCAATTCTACTCATATCCAAAACATCATTAATCAAAGATAATAAATATTCACTCGAAGTAGAAATCTTCTTCAAATAAGAATCCAACAATTCCTTATCATCTAAATGTGATTGAGCTAATGAAGTAAAGCCAATAATCGCATTCATCGGCGTTCTAATATCATGCGACATATTAAACAAGAACTCCTGTTTACTACGATTAGCCTTAGCCTCTTGCTTTATAGCCAATTCTAGTTCTCTATTCTTATCCTCTAGTTCCTTTTTATAAGCTTCCTCTTGTCTTTGTCTTTCCTCTACAAACATATTATTCTGCCTATTTCTAATAAACAAAATAACCCCAATAATTAAACAATAGAAAACCATGACTATAGAAACATTAGGAACCGTAGCGTTATAAACCATAGAAGGATTAACATAAATATAGACATAGTAATCCCTACCATGACTATACATACCATAAACACCATGACTATTAATCCTAACTAGAGTATTAGCTTCGTTACATTTTCTAATCTCATCAACAATATCCGAACTACCATCAACCAACAAATCAAGATTATTAGAAGCGATAATCTTTTCCTTCTGCATAACCACAATAGTTCCATTTTCCTTCTCAGGATATCCATTTAAAACATCCTGAATTGAAAGTCTAGAATTACTCGCAAACTGTTCTAAAACATGACGATAAGCTAAAACAGCACCATTTTTAGTCTTATGGCAAGCTAAATCAACATATGAATTATCATCCAATTCATATCTATTAATATAAGTATCGGAACTATACTCAATGACATTCTTAAGCGCATCAGAAACAAATTCCTTTACCATTTCATAATCAACATCATCAGTAACATACTGTCTTAAAAGATTGCCATCTTCATCTACCTCGACAATACCCGTTAACCAAAATTCATCGATAATATCCTCAAGAAACTTACCAGCCTCCATTTGTCTATTAACATTCTCTACCGCAATAGCCTGTCTAACCAAACTCTTCGCAATAGCTGTTTCATTATATTTAACATAATAAGCGCTCTGTTCTTTAATAGATTCAACCGTCTCAATTAACTTATCTTGAGCATTATTTAAGTCCAAACTAAAAGAACTAAAATAAGTCATTAGAAACAAAATTAAACCACAGCCAACAAGTAAAGCTGCAAGACGTTTATTCCTCATGAGTGTCCTCCAAATAAGAAGACGCATCACCCAAGTACTGACTAATTATCTTTTCTAAAGTTCCATCTTCCTTCATATCCTTCAAAACGCCATTTAACGCTGTATCTATTCCCCTATCATCATACTTAGAAAAAGCCACACCAATACCTGTAGACAATAGTGTTTCTTCCAAGAATCTAAAATCAGAATTATAGTCCTTCATATATTGCAAAATAGCAGCCTTATGAGCCGCAATCGCATCAACATAACCACAATCTAATGCTGCATATTGAACATTTCTATCTTCTATACTCAAAACTTTTAAAGAATCAGGAAACTTATTATCAACATCATTAAGAATAATCTCCTCAGGCTTAGTAGTACTTTGTACCGCAATCATCTTTCCAGCTAAATCAGCATAAGAAAAAATGCTACTATTATTTGCTACCGCAATAACCTGCTTAGAATACATATATGGTCCAGCCCACTTGTAGTCATCTTCCCTGCCATCCATAGAAAAACAACCCCAAATACAATCTATTTCACCACTCTCAACAAGTTCTTTCTTCTTTTCCCAATCAATATTAACAAAAGTAACCTCATACCCAAGCCTTCTAAAAGCCTCAGTGGCAATATCCACATCAATACCAGTAGGATTACCATTATTATCAAAATACAAATGAGGTGGATAAGTATCCGAACCAATAACTATCTCAGGTAAATCACCAGTCTCTTCATTATTAGCACAACCAAACAAACTTATGACCAATAAAAAAGGAAGCATATAGAACATTAACTTCTTCATGCTTCCAATTATATACTTTTTAGCCCTTAATCTTCTCAACGATATGCTTACTAGTTAAACCATAATAGTCTAATACTTCTAAAGCCTTACCACTTTGACCAAACTCATCATTTACGCCAATTGGATATAAAGGAGTAGTGATACTTGTTTGAGCCTTTACCTCAGACACAGCCGAGAACAAACCACCAATAATGCTATGTTCTTCTAGTGTATAAGCCTTTTTATGCTTACCCAATTGTTCAATAATTGTATCCTTATCAATAGGCTTAATAGAACAAACATTAACAACAGTTGCATCCAACTCTTCTGCTGCCTTTAATGCCTCTATAACCATTAAACCAGTAGCGAACAAGACAATATCCTTACCAGTTCTCACTACATCGGCCTTATTGAAGTCAAAGACTGTATTCTCGTTATATACATCCTCTGCTTTACCTCTTGGCATTCTTACATAACATGGACCATCACTATAAGCTACATAATTAATTAAAGCCTTAGTTTGATATTGATCACAAGGTACAAACACACGCATATTAGGCAAACAACGCATGATGGCAATATCTTCAATAGCCTGGTGACTTGCACCATCTTCACCTACTGTTAAACCAGCATGAGTTGCACAAACTTTTACATTTAAATTTGGATAACAAATTGAATTTCTAATAACCTCAAAAGGTCTACCAGTCGCAAACACCGCAAAAGAAGACGCAAACGCAATCTTACCACTAGAAGCCAAACCAGCAGCCATACCCATCATATTACATTCTGCAATACCAGCATTGAAGTGTCTACTTGGATCAACCTTCTTAACCATTGCAGTCTTAGTAGAAGAAGACAAATCAGCATCTAATACAACTATATTCTTATCCTTTTCAGCAAGCTCCATTAAGCATTGACCATATATATTTCTAGGTTCCTGTGCCATTATTCACTTACCTCCAAATCCTTCTTAGCAATTAAATAATCATCTTCCTTAGGTGCCTTACCATGCCAACCAGCATTATTCTCCATATAAGAAACGCCCTTTCCTTTTACAGTATGAGCTACGATAACAGTTGGCTTATCCTTTACTCTATCCTTGAAACCATTTCTAATAGAATCAAAGTAATTACCATCGATTTCAACAGTATGAGCACCAAAAGCTAATGCCTTTTCTTTTAAAGGAAGTGGACCAATAACATCTTGTACATTACCATCAATTTGTAAACCATTATTATCAAAAATAATAACAAGATTATCTAACTTATAATGACAAGCAGCCATTAAAGCTTCCCACACAATACCCTCTTCAGCTTCACCATCGCCAACAAGACAATAGATTGTATGATTATTATTATCTAGCTTATTAGCAAGTGCCATACCAACAGCACAACTTACACCCTGTCCTAAAGAACCAGTAGACATATCTACTGCATCTAAGAAAGAAGTACT
>CAKUQM010000075.1 GCA_934675465.1 uncultured Erysipelotrichaceae bacterium
CCTCTACCCTTATCAAGCTTAGCTTCAATAACAGTACCTGTAGCAGGCTTATTAGGATTGGCCTTTAAGTCCTTAACTTCAGAAACAACAAGGATTGTCTCTAGAATATCCTTAACGCCTTCTCCAGTTTTAGCACTACAATTTACGAAAATTGTATCTCCACCCCATTCTTCAGGCATTAGACCCAAATCAGCTAAAGCACTCTTAACCTTATCCGGATTAGCACCTGGCTTATCCATCTTATTAACAGCGATAATAATTGGAACACCAGCAGCCTTAGAGTGGTCAATCGCTTCTCTTGTTTGAGGCATTACACCATCATCTGCCGCAACAACAATAATTGAAACATCAGTTACAGAAGCGCCTCTAGCACGCATTGCGGTAAATGCTTCATGTCCTGGAGTATCCAAGAAAGTAACCTTCTTACCATTTACATCAACTTGATAAGCACCAATATGTTGCGTAATACCACCAAATTCACCAGCAGTTACATTAGACTTTCTGATTGTATCAAGAAGAGTTGTCTTACCATGGTCAACGTGACCCATGATAGTAACAATAGGTGCTCTTTCTCTTAAGTCCTTAGGATCATCTTCAACATCATCAGCTAAAGATTCATCATCCTTTGGTTCTTCCTTAGTAGCCTCAATGCCATATTCCATACAAACAAGTTCAACATTCTCATCATCTAAAGGAGAATTAATAGTCATCATCTTGCCAAGCATGAAAAGTAACTTGATAATATCACTTGAATTCTTATTAATTTTGCCCGCAAGTTCAGAAACCGTAATACCTTCAGAATAAGTAATACTTTCAACTTTCTCAGTATTTTCCTTCTTACTTTCATTCCAATTAGCTTTATTGTTATTAGGCTTCTTGTTATTGATTCGCTTCTTATATGTTTGTTTTGCCATATACCCTCCTTTATTTATTTTCTATAAACAACTTTTTAAATCCTCTATCATAGACACCAACTATCTTCACCATCTTCTTTCCAAGACTTTCTGATAATTGTTCGCTACTATAAGTAGTTGTATAAGGAATATTGTAGTAATCACACTTTTTTATATATCTTTCTTTTGTCTTATCACTAGCATCATCCGCTATAAACAAATATTGGCAAGTCTTGATATTCTCAAGCACAGTTTCACCAAATTTAATTTTATTCGCCCTATATGCTAATCCTAATAAAGAAAGAATTCTATCCATTAATCACCTTTTCTATTTCCTTATAAACTTCTTCATCAACGTTTACTTCTAATGCACGAGATAAAAGATTTTTCTTTTTTGCGATTTCTAGAGCCTCTAAAGACTTTTTTAGATAAGCTCCCTTTCCATTCAACTTACCAGTTGTATCAACCTTAACCTCACCCTCAGGAGTTCTTACAATTCTAAGCAAGTCCTTCTTAGGCACAGATTCCCCACTAGCAAGACACTTACGCATCGGAATCTTTTTCATTAGTTTTCCTCGTCGTAATATTCATCATATTCATCGAAATCAATGTCATCATCATTGATCCATGAATCTTCCTCTAATTCTTCCTCTTGTTGTCTGATTTCCTCTAGTTCTTCTTCAGAATATGTAGGCTTAACATCCTCATCATATTCCTTCTTCTCAAGGTTTTCACCTCTTAATCTTCTATCGTCATCATCCTTCTTCTTACGCTTCTTAGTAACCTTTTCTTCCTTCTTACCAGCACCGGCAAAATCTTCAAACTTAGAAACATAATCAGTATGAGGAACTAACTTCTTAGTAGACTTAACTTCTTCAACCTTAGCTTCTTCTGTTGGTTCTTCCTCAGTAGATTCGTGCTCGTCAGATTCGATTACAGCTTCTTCCTCAACAGATTCGTGCCCATCAGATTCGACTCCAGTTTCTTCCTTTTCCTTTTCTTCTAAAGATTCTTGGTTAGGAACATCTTCAATAGTTACTTCATCAAGAGTTTCTTCAAATTCAACAAAAGCATCATCATTTACAACTTCTTCTTCACCACTTTCAGCCTTACGCTTAGCAGCCTCTTCTTGAAGTTGTAAGAATTCCTTTTGTTCCTTTTCCTTCTTAATCTTTAATTGATCTTCCTTAAAGAATGCCTCTTCGCTTTCAATATCAACTCCAGCTTCTCTAACATCCTTTTCAGTCTTAATATCAATCTTACGATTAGTTAACTTATAAGCAAGCTTAACATTCTTACCCTTCTTACCAATTGCGATGGATAACTTATCATCATCAACCACAACACATAAAGGTCTTTGGTTACGCTTAATTAACTTTTCAAGTTCTTCTTCAGTCAAACTTGGATCAATCTTTTCATTTGAATAGAAACAAGCCTTAACTTCAGCAGGTGCTAAAGCGTTCTTAACTAATTCACCAATATCATCGTTCCATTCAAAGACATCAACCTTTTCGCCCTTAACTTCACTGATAACTGCTTGAACACGAGAACCTCTAGGACCAATACAAGAACCAATTGCGTCTACATCTTCATTACGAGAATAAACAGCCATCTTTGTTCTCTCACCAGCTTCTCTAGCAATAGCCTTGATTTCAACTAAACCTTGTTGAATTTCAGGAACTTCCTTTTCAAATAATCTTTCAACAAACTTAGCATCAGCTCTACTCAATACTACTTGAGAACCCTTAGTAGACTTAGAAACTTCCTTGATAATAGCCTTAATAGGATTACCTTCTCTATATACTTCACCAGGAATTTGATCACTCTTCTTTAAGATAGCAAAAGTATTTTTGATATCAACAAGAACAAACTTTTCCTCAACTGTTTCAATAACACCTGAGATTAAATCATATTCCTTATCCTTGTATTCATCATAAACTCTTTGTTTATCAAACTCTTTAGTCTTTTGTTTAAGCATATTCTTGGCAACATTGATTGCAGTTCTACTAATTTCAGCGAAATTAATTTCCTCTTCAATAGTATCGCCAACCTTAACATCAGGCTTAATTTCCTTAGCATCAGAATATAAAATGTCTAATGTTTCATCAAAAGTATCTGAATCATCATCAACAACTAACAATTCATGATAAGCTTGAATACCCTTACTATCAATCTCAACTCTTACCTTAGCAGCAGGAGCATCAACATGATTTTGGTATGTCTTTATAATTGCTTCCTTTAATGTTTCAATCACGAATTCAGCTGGAATCTTACGTTCTTCTTCGAATAAACGCATACCTTCCAAAAAGTTCTTGTTGTTTTTTAAATTAACGCCATTCATAATAATTCTTCTCCTTTAAAATTTAACGGCATAACGTACAGCTTTAACATCGCTGTAATTGATCTTAATTGTTTTAGAAATATTCTTTTCCATAGTCTTTAAAGTAATAACAGCACCATCGAAATCCTCTAGGTCACCATAATACTTAAAGCCCTTACCCTTAACATGGATATATGAGCCAATCGCCTCTTTTAGTTCATCAGCATTTCTAATCTTCTTCTCAATACCACACGAACTTACATCTAGCATATAAGCATCCATATCACCGTCATACTTATCCATGATCTCTGACACTTTCTTAGATATTTCTTCAATCTCATTCATATCCAATGAAGCATCAATTGATACGTGCAAAATGTTATTCTTTTTTTCATAATAACATTCATATAGCTTAAACCCTAGTAGGTCTAGTTCATAAGCTAGCTTTTCGTTTAAATCTTTAATTTCCACATTCTACCTCTAAACAATAAATTAAGCAGAGATTTCTCTCTGCTTATTTACATCACAATATTAACAAATTTCCCTTAAAATTTCAACAATGTTATCAAAGTAGTATGCATAACAAACAATAATAAGGCGATAATCACAAAAATATTTGATAAAAAGAACTTAATAGCCCTTTTAGAAGAATCGGAACTTCCGATTGAAATGATATTATATTTTTTACTAAATACTAGAATAATAGCTAAAATCAACAATATCGCAATAAAGACCAATGAGAAGATACTATACTTTTCAGGCACTAAAGCGAAAGCACATAACAAGGCGTTACCCATAATATGTGTAAATAATGATGGTCTAATTGACTTATAAGTTAAAGTCATCTTTGCCAATAAATAACCCATCACGAAACTTGGAATCATCTCACTAATAGAAGCATGGGCTAAAGTATAGACAATCGTTGTCATCATAAGCGCAAAATATCTTCCATATTTACTTAACGAATTAAGTAAAACACCTCTAAAGGCATATTCCTCTAATAAGGGTGATAAGAAAATGAAAGTAAACAAATAAATAGGACTGTCAACCAATATTTCATTAAAGACAATGCCAACATCTGAAAGCATGACGCCTTGTACACCTAATAGTTTTGTGATGATTGTATTCACATATAAGGCAGCTGCGACAAAGCCAAAATAAACTACAAAGTTAATTAAATAATCGCTTAAATCAATTTCGGTCTTTTTTGTGAATTCTTTTAAATTAGTACCAAATACTCTTCTAACTATCATAAAAGGAAAAATAGTACCTATAATTAAACCTATAAAAGAAATAATAAAAGATAGCTTTGGATTATCAATCCTTGGAAATAAGCCATTTTCAACGCAAATCTTAGCGCCAATAGGCATAAAAA
>CAKUQM010000076.1 GCA_934675465.1 uncultured Erysipelotrichaceae bacterium
TCATTAATGTGTATGATAAGCCAATTTTAATTTACACATTAGAAAGTTTTCAAAAGCATCCACAAATTGATGCGATAGAATTGGTTTGTATTGATGGATGGCATGATATTGTTTGGGCATATGCAAAACAATTTAATATTACTAAATTAAAGTGGATTATTTCAGGTGGTAAAACGGGTCAAGAATCAATTAGAAATGGTGTGTATGGACTGGAAGGAATAGCAAAACCTGATGATAATATCATAATCCATGATGGTATTAGACCGCTAGTTGAACCCTCTGTATTATCAGATGTTATTAGTAAATGTACACAATTTGGTAATGCTGTTACTTCCATGCCATATAACGAACAAATATTTGTGATTGACGAAAATGATGGAACCACTACAACAAAATACATACCGAGAGAAACATTAAGAAGAGTGTCTACGCCTCAAGCATATAGATTTGATTTGCTTGATTCTAAGTATCATGAGGCTTATGAAAAAGAAATCGGTATATATGGATCTCATTACACTAATACAATGATGGTAGAATTGGGCGTTAAACTTCATTTTGCGGCAGGTTCTGATAAGAATATTAAATTGACAACAAAAGATGATTTAGAAATGTTTAAGGCTTATTTAAAAGCAGATAAAGATAGTTGGTTGAAATGAAAAGGGTAAAAGTAAATGAAGATATATGAAAACATATTGTATTTGCAGGATGTAAAATACATAGTTAATTTAAATCTGCCTTGGAATAAATTATCTAATAAGTCTATTATGATATCTGGTGCTACTGGTTTGATAGGTAGCATGTTGATTGATGTTCTTATGGAGAAAAATAATCACGGACTTAATTGCACTATTTTTGCTCTTGGCAGAAGTCAAAGCAGAATGATGAATCGTTTTAAATATTGCTTTGATAATCCATTATTTAATTTTATTGAGTATGATGTGAACAAAAAACTAGATTTAGATAAAAATCTTAATGTTGACTATATATTGCACCTTGCTAGTAATACTCATCCAATGCAGTATTCAACGGATCCAATAGGAACCATAACCACAAACATAATTGGCCTTCAAAATTTGCTTGATTTTGCTGTTGAACATAATACATCTAGATTTGCTTTTGCTTCTTCTAATGAAATATATGGTGAAAACAGGGGTGATGTTGAAAAATTTGACGAGAAATATTGTGGCTATATTGATTGCAACACTATGCGTGCTGGATATCCAGAAAGCAAAAGGTGTGGGGAAGCATTATGCCAAGCGTATATAGCACAAAAAGGATTAGATATTGTTATCCCACGTTTAACAAGATCTTATGGTCCAACATTATTAAAAACTGATACTAAAGCATTATCACAATTTCTGCATAAAGGGGTAGCTTGTGAAGATATTGTGCTTAAAAGCAAAGGAATACAATATTACTCATATCTTTACGTTATGGATAGTGTATCTGGCCTATTAACTATTCTTTTAAATGGTGAAAAAGGCGAAGCTTATAATATATCAGACGATGCTTCTGATATTATGTTAAAAGACCTTGCTTCAATAATTGCAGGTTATAATAATAAGCAAGTTGTTTTTGAGATTCCTGATGCCGTAGAGAGTGCTGGATATAGTAAAGCAACTAAAGCAAGGCTTGATTCAACAAAATTAAACTTACTTGGGTGGCATGCAAAATATGATATAAAAACAGGTGTTTATAGAACTTTAGATATACTAAATTCAATCGAATAATAGTTTATTTATAACCAGTATTTTGCTTTTATAGAACGCATCAGCAGGCCATTTGGCCTGCTTTGTTGCTTTATGTGTTAATGTTCTTCTTCCAAAAGCTTATCTGCAGTTGGTTTCCAGTTAGATGCATAAGTTGTACATTTACTACATAGATGATTAACATCTTCAGGAGATTCTAAATCAGTAGATCTAGCTCCTGTTTCTTTTACTAGTTTAGGTAGTATATCAGGGTTTTCTAACATAGGACATGGTCTTAGATGGTTGTTATTAAATGGTTGTCCCTTACGATATGCTTTGAATAGAGGCTGTCTTAGACAATCAATAAATGGTAAGTACTAAAGATTTCCCAACTCTTATGAAACGAGTATTTTAATATATAGATAAGTATTCTCAAAGACTAGGATTCTAAATCTGAATAATAGATTTTTCTTTGGAGATACTTTTGGAACTTATTATTTAATAATTGGTTTAGGTATTTTTATCTTATCTTTATATCTAGCTTTTTCTAAATATGGAGATATTGTATTAGGTAAGCAGAATGAAAAACCTAAGTATTCATTCTTTGCATGGGAATCAATGATGTTCACATGTGGTTTAGCTGCTGATATCTTATTCTATTCATTCTCTGAATGGGTATTATATGCAACTGATCCTCATCTAGCTGAAATGGGTTCAATTCAAGAGTGGGCCGGTGTATTTCCTTTATTCCATTGGAGTTTTATTCCTTGGGGTTTTTATCTTGTATTAGCTGTTGCCTTTGGCTTTATGTTGCATGTTAGAAAAAGAAGCCGTCAAAAATATTCTGAAGCATGTAGACCTCTTCTTGGTAAACATACAGATGGATGGGCTGGTAGAATCATTGACTTATTAGCTGTCTTTGCACTTCTTGCAGGAACAGCTACAACATTTAGTGTAGCTACACCATTAATGGCTACAATTATTGGTGAACTATTTCATGTATCTATTAGTCGTACAACTATTAATATCATTATTTTATTAATCACTTGTGCTATATATACTTATTCATTACTACATGGTTTTAAAGGTATTAGTAAACTTGCTAACGCTTGTATCTATATGTTCTTTGGACTAATTGCCTTTGTATTACTATTTACTGGAGAAACTCGTTATATTATTGAAACAGGCTTATCATCTTTAGGTACAATGATACAAAACTTTATAGGACTATCTACTTTTACAGATCCGCTTAGAACATCTAACTTCCCTCAAAACTGGACAATATATTATTGGGCGTATTGGATGGTATGGTGTGTTGCAGCTCCATTCTTTATTGGAAGTATTTCAAGAGGAAGAACAGTACGTCAAACAATTATTGGTGGCTATGTATTTGGTGTAGGATCAACACTAATTAGCTTCATTGTATTAGGTAATTATTCAATGGGTATGCAATTAGCTGGTAAGATGGATTTTATTACTCCATTCTTAGAAAATGGTGATATGTATGGCATGATAGTTAATATCATCAAAACAATGCCAGGAGCACCAATTATCATGGTACTAGTATTATTAACAATGGTAGCTTTCTATGCGACATCATTTGACTCTATTGCCTTAACTGCATCTTGTTATAGCTATCATACTTTAAAAGATGATGAACAACCCAATAAAGCTATTCAACTTATGTGGTGCATTCTTTTGATACTACTTCCTATTGGCTTATTGTTTGCAGAAAGTTCTATGAATAGTCTACAATCAGTAAGTATTGTAGCTGCATTCCCTATAGGCGTAGTTATTGTGATGATAGCCATTAGCTTTTTAAAGGATGCGAAAGATTAGGTTAAATATTAACGATATTTTCTCTTTTCATTGAAATTTTCGTTTATGTAGTTTAAAGGGTGATATTGATAATGA
>CAKUQM010000077.1 GCA_934675465.1 uncultured Erysipelotrichaceae bacterium
TTGTACATACACTAGATTGTGGCCAAGTATCTATTAATATCTCTAAACCAGGTATTACAAAAGGACAACATTGGCATAACTCTAAATGGGAACAATTTATAGTTGTAGCAGGACATGGCCTAATACAAGAAAGAAATATTAATACAGGAGAAACAGTTGAATTTGAAGTAACAGGAGATAAGATAGAAGCTATCTATATGATTCCGGGATGGACTCATAATATTATTAACTTATCTGAAACAGATAATCTTGTTACTGTTATGACATGTAATGAGATCTTTAATCCTAAGCATCCTGATACTTTCTTTGAAATTGTGTAAACTACAGATAAAACCTTGGCATTTTTATAGTCGGATAGATAAGAGTATTGAGATTTGTGGAAAAGTCAATATAATAATGTAGTTTTGGTGGTGATGTGTTTTTGAAAGACTACATATGTCCACAATGTGAAGCAGAGATTGAAGAAGATTATGAGCTTGAGCAAGAGAAAGAATTTCAATCTAGAATTGAAAAGGCGCTAAAAATGAATAATCTAATAAAATAGCATAATAATTTCACGTTGAGACGGTAGTACTGCTTTCCCACAAAAAGCCAGACGGACATATCGATGTAAAAGTTGAGTTTGGCGAGGGCGAGGGAAAAGTTCCACTTGATAATATTGCTAAAAGAGCGGAAAACTATAAGTCCAAAGAACGAGTGACCTGCAAAATAATAAAGGAGTACATAGAAGCTAAATACTGCTTCAAAGTACATACCGCATATTTCGCAGAGGTAAAGAGAGATTTAGGCTTACCAATGTATGATACTCCTAATGCGGTAGAAGAATAGAAACAGCCGAGGGAACATCCGACACCAGAAAGGTTGAAGCGATAAAGGATGCGTAGAAATATTTTGACGTATGTAGCTAATTTTTGCCTAATTTTTGTGCATAGTTATAAACTTATAAAACGACATTTACCATTCTATATGGTAAGATTAAATAAAGTAACGATTTTATAATTGCAGGTGGTAAACATGGGAGATAATCGAAGGATTTTTAGTGATAATGAAAAAATGGTATTATTTAATGAGGTCGATGGGCGATGTCCAATTTGTGGAAAGCTATTAACTAATACCAAGAATGGACAAATTATTAAAATGTTTGAAGTGGCACATATATATCCTGCGAATCCTCGTCCAGAGGAAGTCGAATTGTTAAAAGACGAGGAACGTTTGAGTAAAGACGTTAATAGTCTGGCTAATGTCATAGCGGTCTGTAGAATATGTCATAAAAAATTTGATACGCCACGAACTATAGAAGAATATCGCTTGTGGGTAAGACTTAAAAAGAAATTGTTGCAAGATGCACAGCTAAAAAATACATATGCACTTTTTAATATAGAGGAAGAAATAAAGGAAATATTAAAGAATTTAAATGATGAATCTTTAGAGGAAGACTTGGTACGGCTAAGTTATGAATCTTTGAAGATAGAGCAAAAAGCCAACGACACCTTACCTTTTGCAATAAAACGTACCATTAAAAACGATGTGGTAGATTATTTTGACTATATTCATAAGATATTTATTGAAATGGACAAAGTAACACCATATAAATTTGATACCCTAGCGGCTCAAATAAAGGGATTCTATTGCAAAACTATGCAAATTAATCCTAACCAAGAATTCGTATATGCTTCTTTAGTGGATTGGCTTAATGAAAAGACAGGGTCATATTCAAGAAGGGCTTGTGAAATTGTGATTGCATATTTTATACAAGATTGTGAGGTGTTTTCATGATATTGCCGAATAAGCTAATAAGCTTTCAAGATTGTATTCTGGCAAAAACGGTTTATATTTTAGAAAAGATTAGTGATTCAGATTTTTCAGTAATTGGGTTATACGAACAAGTGGAAACTCATTTTGAAGATTTAAATGAATATATGTTGGCTTTGGACGTTCTATATGTTCTTGGCAAAATAAAATATAATGAGGAGTTGCAGGTGATACAGTATGTTGAAAAAAATTAGTTGTAATATATTTTTGCAGAAAGAAATTGTATTTCATGAGGGTTTAAATGCCATTGTAGGAGATGATGTTGCTTCTAATTCGATAGGAAAATCAACTATGCTTATGATTATTGACTTTGTTTTTGGAGGCGATGATTATATAAGTAAAAATCATGATGTAGTAGATAATTTGGGCCATCATGATTTCAGATTTATTTTTAATTTTGATAATAAGGATTACTATTTTATTAGAAGTACAAATGAATACAAATTTGTATCTATTTGTAATGAGAAATTTGAAATTTTACAGAGTGTAACAACGGAAGAATTTACAGCATGGTTGCAAGAAAAGTATGATTGTCAATTAGAATCGTTAACATTTAGAAATATTGTTGGTAGATATTTCAGAATTTATGGGAAGGAAAATTTAAATGAAAGAAAACCTATCCAGTATTTTGAAAAAGAAACAGCACCTAAATCTATATTAGCTCTTTTAAAATTGTTTGATAAATATAAATCATTAAAAGCATATGAGGAGCAAATAGAAAAATTAAAAAGTGACAAAACTACATTGGTTGATGCAGCAAAAAAGAATTTTTTGCCGAATGTCAACACAAAAAGTTTATTTAATAAAAATGAAAAAAAGATTGAAGAATTAAGCGTACGATTAGAAAAAATAAAGAATGAAATTGTAACAACATCGGTTGATTTAGAGTCAATGGTTTCTCAAGAAATATTAAAACTTAAGCGGGAGAAAAGCCAACTTACTATTAAATTAAACTCATATCGAAGTAGATTGTTAAGAACACAAAATAATATAAAAAATAAACATTTGAAAATTAGTGTTGAGTTAGAACAATTTGTGTATTATTTTCCAGATTTTAATGTAGAACAGATTAATAATGTGGAGGATTTTCATAAAAATATAAATAAAATATTAAAGAGTGAACTTGTAGCAGTAGAGAAGGAATTAAAAGCTAAAATCGAGGAAATTAATAATCAGATAATAGAAATAGATAAGGAAATTGAACAGAAATTGTCCATAAAAGATGCACCTAAATTAGCAGTAGATGAAGTGGTTGATTTGGTGGCACAAATAAAACAGCTTAATGATGAAAATGGATACTATACCAAGAAGAAACAATTGGAGGGGGCTATATCACAGGCTGATGATGATTTAAGTGAATTAAAAGAAAAGGCATTAGATGAAATATGTAATGAAATAAATGTCAAAATGTATGAGCTAAATAAAGAAATATATGTTGATGGAAGGCGAGCACCGACACTGAATATTCACGGAAGTAAATATTCGTTTAATACTGCGGGGGATACTGGAACAGGTACAGCTTTTGCTAACTTGATATCATTTGATCTTTCATTGATGGAATTAACCCGTTTACCGGCTATAGCTCATGATTTGCCATTGTTAAAAAACATTGAAAATGTTGCAATGGAAAACATTATTTCAATATATAGTAGAAGTGAAAAGCAAATATTTGTTGCTATTGATAAATTGAGTTCTTATGATGAGAAAGCGGCACAAATTATAAATAAACATAAAGTATTACAACTTTCGAAAGACAAATTACTCTTTAT
>CAKUQM010000078.1 GCA_934675465.1 uncultured Erysipelotrichaceae bacterium
GTCTTGATGAGCCAATCCTGCATCGGCATTTAAGATGCCCACTAAAGTCACATCAGGAAAATCCAAACCTTTGGCAATCATTTGAGTACCGATTAAAATATCGATCTCTTTATTACCAAATCTTTTTAAGATTTCTTCATGACTATCTTTTCTTGTTGTGGTATCCCTATCCATGCGTTCAATATTAACACTTGGGAACAACTTCTTAAGTTCTTCTTCCACCTTAACCGTACCAAAGCCATAATAAATTAAATTATCGCTATTACACTTAGGACAATATCTTACGTTCTTATAGATTTTGCCACAAATATGACACTTAAGCGCATTAATATCCTTATGGTAATTTAGTGGATTATCGCAATCCTTACACATCAAAGTAGTACCACAATCACCACACTTAACAATCGGTGCATAACCTCTTCTATTTAAAAGAATGATTGCTTGTTTATTGTTGGATAGAGTCTTTTCTAGTTCTTCTTTTAAAGATTTAGAAATAATATAGTTATGATTCTGTTTAATTTCCTTAGTTAAATCAATTAATTTAATCTCTGGCAAAGTATTATTGATTCTATTAGGTAACTTCAATAAACCATATTCACCCTTTAAAGCTCTTGTATATGAATCTAAAGATGGTGTAGCACTGGCGAAGATCGCCTTACAATCAAAGTCAATACATCTTTTAATCACCACGTTTTTAGCGTAATAACATGGTGTACTATCTTGTTTATAAGAAGTATCATGTTCCTCATCTACAATAATTAAACCCAAATCATTGAATGGCAAAAAGATGGAAGAACGAGTACCAACCACAATACTAATCTTATTCTCTTTTACTTTCTTATATTGTCTATATCTTTCGTTATCGCTTAAAGCTGAATGATAAAAGATGACATCATTAAATCTTTCTTTAACCCTATTAATCATTTGTGGTGTCAAAGATATTTCAGGTACCATTATCAAGACTTGTTTACCCATACTCAAATAGTGTCTTGCCAAATGTAAATAAACTTCTGTCTTACCAGAACCAGTCACTCCAAATAATTCAAAGATTCTTTTATCCGGATTAAGAAAGTCAGCATATACATTTTGTTGATCACTAGTTAACTCTTTAAAGTTATCATTAATTATTAAATTTGACTTTAAAGTTTCCTTCTCAACAAATGTTGTATAGATACAACCCTTTTCCTTTAGTTTATTAAAAATTGATGTAGATAATTTGCGGGCATCAGATGCCTTCATGCCATCATAAATCAACGAATATATTTCCTCTTGTTTAGAAGTCAAATCAAAATCACCTTCATTTTTATATACTAATTCTTCCTTAGGAGGTTCCTTAAAAGACTTAGTAGTTTGTAGAAGTTTTGGTAACATCGTATTTAAACAATTAATAAAAGGTGAAATAGTAGTTCTTGATAACCACTTTGCTAATTCAAATTGTCTTTCGTCAATGATGGGAAATGAGTCTAATACTTCAAGAATTGGAGATAACTTAAAACCGTTTGTTTTTTCAAACTCTTCGATATCAGTTTCAACACAAGCAACCACAATACCATTAGTTTTTGCATGATTAAAAATAACTTTAACCCTCTTAAAGTTTTCAATATACTCATCGTATTTATAAGAAAAAGTTTTATTTACCGCCAAGGCATCATTGGTCACATAGACTGATACAACATACATATCTCAATTATATAAAAAAGATAGGTATTACAACCTATCTAAATTTAACATGAATGATACAAACTTCAGCAATCGTACCAACACGCATATTAGGACCAAATAAACCTAAACCTGATGTGGTGATCGCATGGAAGGCATTCTTAACCCATAGACCATAAGCATTTTCCCAGATGATATCAGTCGCAATCTTAGTTGGCCACAATTGTCCATCATGAGTGTGCCCTGCCATCATTAAATCAACACCAGCCTTCTCTAATTCATCATATTCTCTTGGTTCATGATCTAAGACAAATAAAGGCTTAGTAGTATCCACTTCCTTAAAGATATCACCGCTTTCTTTTCTAGTGATATTGCCAAGATTTGGTCTTTCTTGGTCAGCCCTACCATATAAGTTAACAGAATCATTGATGATTACATTTTCATCATATAAAAGAACCATACCTGATTTCTTAATAAAATCTAACATTTCCTTAGAAGCTAATTTATTTTCAAGATCATCATCATTAAAAGTAAAACCACAAAGAATTGGTTCCTCAACATCATGATTACCAAGAACCGCATACATACCATATTTAGATTTTATTTGATTAAATAAATCAATTAGCTTATCTGGATGTTTAATAGCACTATATTGATTATCAAAGATATCTCCTACAACACAGACAATATCAACATCATTCTTATTGATAATATCTACAGCCTGTTTAAGATGATATTCACCAATATTGTAGCCAAATTGAGGATCGCCAAACATCGCAATGGTCATCTCTTTAAAATTACCACCATCCTTATTGATAGTAATATCATACTCAGTAGTTCTAACAATCTTGGCATTGATAATGCCATAGATTGATGTAGCCCCAGTTAAAACAATGATTAATAAGGTACAGATTGTACGAGCATAGAATTCGTTATATTTATCTTTAAATACTTTAGAATAAATCCATCTTAATAAATCAATAACCCCAACATAAAGAATCAAATATAAGCTTATGCCAAGCCAATAAGCACCAATCTTAAATAAGAGTCTTCTTAAGAAATTATCTTCAGGTAAGATGAAAGCTAGACCAATAAAGATAGTCAAAAGAAACATTGACCATGAGAAATGTTTAAGCCAAAAGTCAAATCTCTTATTTTTAATATTTAAGGCACTTACAAACTTATACCATCTTCTACATACCCAATAGATTATCGCAACATAAAATGGCGAAAGAATTAAAGCTAACATATATCCTCATTTCTATTTACTTCAACATCACTAGTAATACCCTCACCAGTATTTGGCACAAAATGAGAATAGATATTATCACCTATAAAACAAAGCACCAAGATAACACAAATTATCTTCAATAACTTAGGCTTAGCCTTCTTCAACAAATTATCAATCATTGGTGCTAAGAAATAGACAGCGGCACAACCACCAAGGCCAAATACCAGTAGTCCTTCAGCACAAATTCTTCCATTTAAATTTAAGAAATAACCTGTATAATCCCACCAACGCATACCATCATGAGTCATTTCTAAGAATAGCGATGTAAAGTATTCCACAAAGCCACATAAGATAACCGCACTACAAAATTCAGAAACCATATTCTTTCTAAAACGATATAAGATAACAAGAATCAAGACAACACCGGATCCATATAC
>CAKUQM010000079.1 GCA_934675465.1 uncultured Erysipelotrichaceae bacterium
AAAGAAAAGTCGGGTCTATTTTTAGATTACCGACTTAATTCAATTTTTATTTGTAGGCCTTAGCTAAATGACATTATCATTTCCAGAGTTTTTAGCATATATGCGTTTTATTAATGGTATCCATATATGCAAATCTAGGTCTCCTACCATAATGATGTCAGGATCATGTCTCATAATTTGTTTAATACCCGCTTCATAGTCAAAACCGATTCTTTCGTTGATTTGTAGCTGCACAAACTTATCATTTACAACTTCTATTGGATCTTCAATGGTATAAATGATTGAACCATCTACACTTTTTAATAATGAATATAAAGTAGTTGTTTTACCAGAACCAGTAGCCCCAGAGAATAAGATTAGACCATTATCTTGTTTAAGCAGTTTCTTAAAGTATTCATTTTGACTCTTTAATTTAGATAGATTATCAGCCTCAACCTTAAGATTAGAATTAAGAATTCTAAGCACCCCATTTGTGGCATTATAAGTGTTTATTACTGCAAATCTAAGAGATAGGATATTCTCCCCATACAAGACTTCAAACTGGCCTGTTTGAGGGCTTAATGAGCCTAAATCAACGTTTGAACGATATTGTAGGTATCTTATTAACTTATCATCACCTGCCTTACTTTTAACTCTACGCATCGTATTGTTGATTCTCATCGATATATCAGCTTGTTCATACTTCTGGGCAAAGTGAATATCACTGGCATTGTTTTTGACGGCCAAACTTAAAATCGCATTTAATCTTTTTTCAATATCTATATTTTCCATACACTTCTTTATTGTCATGAATAAAAAGTTCACTGTCGTTCACGTTAACAGTTATCCAAATGTGGCTAGCTGTTTTTATATTTGCTTAAGATATAATTTAGGTAATGATAGATACTAACTTCTACAATGGTTCAACAAATAATAATGATTATGATAGTTTTGATTCGTATTTAGATAAATATCATAGTGATAAGCCAAACTTTAAATCTATCATATGGAATAACTACGATTGGTTAAAAGAAATAGATGATAATGGACAAGCTAGAGAGACAATACTAGATAATATTCAAAGAACTTTATTATGTAAAACTATGTATCTAGGATAGACGTCTTTGATTGTGATACTTGTGATAATTGGATTATGTTGTTTAGACATTGCCACTCTAGATTTTGTCCAAGTTGTGGTATAAAGCTTCAAAAAGTATTAGCTTGTAAAGCTGAAGTAATGTGTATCGATGTTAAGCATAGGCATATGGTGTTTACTATACCCTTTGAATATAGAGAATACTTTAGAAAAGATAGAGAAGCTTTAAACTTACTATTTATAGCTTCAAGAAATACTTTAATGAAAGTATTTAATAAATCATTATTTGATAAAGTTAGAAGAAAGAAAGGAATAGTTAAAAACCCTAAAGACAATTTATATTTATTTAGAAACTATACTGGTTTAAATATATTTGGTGAAATAGCTACTCTTCATACTTTTGGTAGAGACTTAAAATGGAACCCTCATATACATGCACTAGTGCCAGAACTTATATATGACAGTAAACATAAAACAATTAAACATATAAGTCACTTTAATTACGAATCACTTAGAAAAACTTGGCAATATGAAGTTAATAGATTATTACTTGAAAGATTTGGAAAGGAAATAAAGCCTTTAATAGACAAGTCATAAAGAAATCTAGTTAATGGTTAATGTCATTAAGTTAATGACATTAACCATTAAGAAGCTTTTTAAATCACTATCTTACAAAATTAGTAAATACTCTCTTCTCAGACTTAACATCAGCCTCTTTCTTAAGATAAGCTACCATATTATAGCCAAGATATCTCATTGTCTGCATACCTTCTAAATCTTCAACAGCTTCCCCAATCTTGGCGCCATGAACAATATTCCAATAAGTAGAAGATATTACAGGCATTTGATTGATTGCGAAATACTTTGTAAGTCTATCTAAGGTAGCAGATCCACCACTTCTTCTACATACACAAACAGCACTAGCTGGCTTATACTTAAAGTCTTTTCCAGAAGAATAGAAAGCTCTGTCTAATAAGGCACATAAAGCACCATTAGGGCCAGCATAATAGACAGGAGAACCTACCACATAACCATCAGCTTCTTTCATCTTAGTAACCATTTCATTTAAGGCATCATCTTCAAATACACAATGCTTAACCTTGAAACACTGACCACATCCAATGCATCCTCTTACTGGTTTATTGCCAATCCAAAAGATTTCGGTTTCAATGCCTTCAATATTTAAAACATCAGCGCATTCTTTCAAAGCCAAATAAGTATTTCCTTCTTTATGTGGACTACCATTTATCAACAATACTTTCATATACAAACCCCTTCTATTTAAAGATGCCAACTATTAATTGGCACCCTAATTATTTATTTAATTTTTTACCACACTTTGGACAAAATTCAAAGTCACCAGCAACCTTCTCACCACAATATGGACAGAAGTCCTTTTTCTTGCCATATTTCGTATTAAGAGGATCGCCTTCTTCATCTTCATCAACGATATCCACAATAGAATAACGTTCTTCTGAAGTTACATTCTTGAGTGAATAAACACCCATATAAATTCCAAGTCCCACAAAAATAAGACCAAACGGAACCATAATAGTGGCTCCCATATCCATCGCTGAACCAGTCCAAAACAATCCAAACAACGCAAACGCAAACGAGAACACCGCATCCATCTTAGATGGGCCTCTTCCAGGTTTAATACTCTTCATTAGTACATCCTCCTTTTGTTAAGATAATTTTATCTTATTTATATTTAAGAATATATAGTCAAGTTATTTGGAAACAACGCTTGCATTAATTCTACTAAGTCTGTTTTCGATTTTATTTAGTTTATTAACAGTATTTTCGCTATTCATCGTAATAGTCGCAAAACAGCATAATAACAAACTCTCAAAATATGCAACCGCAGTTTGAATAAGAATCAATATTATCATTATCAATATAATGATAAACATATTACCAGTATCAATATCAATGCCTAGATAAACAGCTTCTCTTAAGAAATTAAGAGCACCAATCACGACAAATGCACCAATAATAATTCTTATGAAAAACCACACATACGCAATAGTCTCTAACTTGTTACCAGGATTTTTAAACATAGCTACTTATTCTCCTTAAACTTCTCAGCCAAACTAGGTGCATTCTTAGTTAACTTCTTAATAGTTAAATCCTGTGCCTTATCATTGGCAAGT
>CAKUQM010000080.1 GCA_934675465.1 uncultured Erysipelotrichaceae bacterium
CCATGTGAACATGTCTTACCATTTCAATTGGAGTTTGATCGTTTTCACTTGAACCATGTGATGAATAAGTCTCCGCAAACGGACTAAATGTTTCATTATGAGTTGCCCAGTTTTTACCACGATGACCTAATTGATATGCTAAGTGATGAGGAATGCCAATGGCATCCTTGCCCTTATAAGCTTCTACAAGTTCTTCATATCTTAAAGGATATTCCATCATTTGGTCATTGTCTTTAAAGAAGACATTATGGTCGCCATCAAGACCTGCACCTTGCCACTCATACCCCATAAACATTGGATATCCTTCTTCATTTACTTTCTTTGTAACTTCACGAATATATTCCCAGTCTTTTTCAATATCTTCTAATGGATAACGATCTTCAACTGGCATACCATTTTTTGGATCCTTCATCATTGCATATGGGTAATACGCAAAAGGCCAAAAATCCATTGTTTGTTTCATTTGCTCAACCCATTTTGGCAAATCCTTTATAGCTTCATGATGTAGATTACTATGCATATCAGTCCAAAGTACTTTATAGTTCACGTCTTATCCTCCTTTATTCAATCGGTTTATTTCTTGCACGTTCACTTGCTTTATAACTAGCCCATTCATCAGGCTTAGCACATGCACCCCATTTTTTCAAAAATGCATGATTCTCTTTTAATATTTTTTGCCTATCCTTAAGTCCAATTATTTCTTCTTCACTCAAGAATAGTTTATTTAATTCTTCAAAATAATCATCAACTAACTTATCATCCTTGTAAACTTGAATATTACCATTAATTTGATACAACTTGATATTTCGATATATCACAGCCTCTAAGAATTGTTCACTCTCACCAAGATATTGTTCAATCTTAACAGGCTCTTCCTTATATATGCTATGTCCTTTATGAAAAGGCATATCAGCATTCATCAAATCTAGTATGCTACGACTTAAGTCAAGCAAACTTACATAGTGTTTATATCTTTTATGTTCAATATTCTTATTCCAAATAAATAATGGAACCTCGATAGCTTCTGGATATAGTGTTTGTTTACCATAAATATCTCTTTTGCCACATTGTTCACCATGGTCTGACGTATAAATCAAAGTAGGATTACCATCCATTTTTTTGACTTCATCCCATATCTCACCTACATAGCCATCTAGCTGTTCAACTAGTCCTAGATAGGCAGCCTTGGCCTTAAGCTTTTTATCATCACTATAGTGCATAACTAACTCTTGATAAACAGGATCGGGAGTAATGTTTTCATCAAGAGTAACTAGTTTCTTATATTTTTCATATAGTTCGCTTTTACATACAAATGGAAAATGTGGCCCATAGAATCCTATTACAATAAAACGGGGTTTATCGCTTGGTTGTCTAAGATATTCAATTGCCAAATCTTTGATTACTTCATCATATTCTTGAATTGGTGAATAACCGCCTCCTAATACATTCATGCAATTTTTACGATTTGTAGTAGAAGCATATGGCCCAAAATCCGTACGATTTTTGCCACCAGTACCCCAATATTGTGAAGTAATATCTTGCCCTATGTGTGTAGAGAAACCATGCAGTTGATCATCACCCTTAAAATGCATACGACCAATAAGAACTGGCTCATAGCCACTTAATTTTGCCCCGTGGGCTATAGTAGGCTGATCGATTTTTAAAGTTGTATCATTTTCTAATATATCCAAATCCGAAGGCAATAAGCCACTTAGAAATGACATACGGCTTGGCACACATAATGGACTGTTACATACACAGTTTTCAAAGTATTCACCATTATTTATCATTTCACTAAAAATAGGCGCATCCAAAAAGTCTATTTTGTCTGGAAGCGCCCAATTAGCATGCTGATCAGATAATATTAGTACAATATCATCTTTTCTCATATTGAAATTACATTATTCCTAAGAATACAAGTACAGCTGCTACAAGTACGATTGTTAGAATCATCTTATTTGCAGACCACTTTTTCTTATCCATGAAATACCATGTAGCTAGAGTTAAGATTAATGGTAACAAGTTAGGCATAATCTTATCAAAGATTGCAGTTTGTAGATTGATAATCATATCACCACTAGCGAATTCATAGATAAACTTCATCTTAACTGTAGTTGCTGCAACACCACCAATTACAATTAGACCCATCATAGTTAGACCCATTGTAAGTTTGTCAGCAAGATCTCTATTCTTAAAGAATGTATTAGCTGCTTCAATACCCTTAGAATAACCCTTATGGAATAAGAACCATTGAAGACCAACTATTGTTAGTAACCAAGTAACCATGAAGAAGATAGGACCAACTGGATTACCATCATTGATGCACATACTCATAGCGATACTTAATAAAATAGGACTATAAGTACCAATTAGGATGCTATCACCGATACCTGCGAATGGACCCATAAGAGCATTCTTAGTACTTACGATTAATTCTTCACTTACATCTTCGCCATTAGCTCTAGATTCTTCCATAGCTAATACGATACCAGGAATTAAAGAACCAAGTTGAGGCTCAGTATTATAGAATTGCATATGTCTTTGAAGAGCTCTCTTGTATTCTTCTTCATCATTTTTATATAGTTTCTTTAGAGCAGGAACTAGAGTGTAGCAGAATGCTAGACCCATCATACGTTCAAAGTTTTGTGTTGCTTGTGCGAAGAAAATATAACGCCAAGTGGCTTTGTTAACATCCTTCTTTGTTAAACTGTTTTTATTCGTCATAGTCGTTGTCCTCCTCTTGTGCAACATTTGTTGCGTTAACACTTAATTTGCCTTGAGACATTACAAACAAGATAGCGATTGCAGAAGCGATGATTGCTAATGAAGTAATAGACATACCTGTAGCACCAACAACTACCCAACCTAATAAGAATAAGGCAACCATCCAGTTTTCAGAAATAGATTGTTTCATCAACATTGCGAAACCGATAGCAGGCAACATCTTACCAGCAACTTCGAAGAAATGTAACAATAATGCTGGCATGTTGTTTAATAACATTTCAGTTAAAGGTGCACCAAAGTAACAGAATAACATTGCTGAACCACCACGTAAGATAAAACTAGGTACAGCTGCTAATAATGTTGCTCTTTCAATTCCCTTACCATCACCATTTGCCGCTGCCTTATCTCCCATGTGTGGGAATACAGCGTTAATAGTCATGATGAAGTTGAATAGACCTAGACCTAACATACTTAGTGGAACAGCTAATGCTA
>CAKUQM010000081.1 GCA_934675465.1 uncultured Erysipelotrichaceae bacterium
GGGTAGGGTTGTTCCTATCTTGAGTGATGGTTTAAATGACGTTGGTGAAGATGCAGAAATTATAACTATCGCTGGTATGGGCTATTTTACACTTATGGATATTTTTGAGGGTAAAGATTTAAGTAAGTATGAAAAGCTAATTATTCAAATTAATAAGGATGTTGATAAGTTACGTAGATATATTAGTGATCATAACTATACAATCTTAGATGAGCGTATCGTGAAAGAGGATAAGTTTTATCAAATTATTGTCTTTAATACTAATTATCATGATGCTTATAGTGAAATGAAAATAAACTATGGTCCTATCCTATTAAAAGAGAAAACTTTATGTTTTAAGGAATATCTTGAGGAATTACTTATTAAGAATAAATTGATCTATGAAAGATGTTCAAACGAGAAGGCTCTTAAAAAAGTAAATGAAATAGAGTCACTTCTTGATATAATAATTAACGGTTAATAAAAAAGGGGAGCTTTTATTATGTTGAATTTAAATTTTCCAAGTTCAAAGGCTTTTACAAGTAAGGAGAACTTTAAGGAAACTTTTACTACTAATCTAGAATTAAGATTCGGTAAGTCAGTTGAAGAATCTACTAAGTATGAGAAGTATGAAGTACTTGGTGAAATCATCATGGCTTATGCGATGAAGAATTGGAAGAAGACAAGAGAGATTGTTAAGAAGGAACAAGGAAAGTCTTTGTATTACTTCTCACTTGAGTTCTTAATGGGTAGAATGTTAAGCAATAACTTAAGATCTTTAGGTTTATATGAGGTTACATATGATGCCCTAGAGGAATTAGGTGTTGATTTAAATGAAATCGAAGACTGTGAAGCTGATGCTGGTTTAGGTAATGGTGGTTTAGGTAGACTTGCTGCTTGTTTCTTAGATTCATTAGCTAGTTTAGATTATCCAGGTAATGGTAATACTATTAGATATCGTAATGGTTTATTTAAACAATTAATCATCGATAATCAACAAGTTGAAGTACCAGATCAATGGTTAAGATATGGTTATCCATGGGAAATTAGAAAAGCTGATAAGGGCGTTTTAGTTAGATTCTATGGTGATATTGAAGTAAGTAGAGATGAAAAGGGTGACCTTAGATTTGAACATAAGAATTATGAAGAAGTATTGGCTGTACCATATGATATGCCAGTTGTTGGTGCTGATACTTTTACTACTAATACTTTAAGAATGTGGTCTGCAGAACCTTCTGATAATCTTCCAAGCCATATGGCTTATCCTGATTATCTTCAAGATGTTGAAAAGATTTGTTTAAATCTATATCCAGAAGATTATACAGAAGAAGGTAAGTTAACTCGTATTAAACAAGAATATTTCTTTGTGTCTGCTGGTTTACAAACAATTATTAGAGAACATTTAAGAAATTATCCAAGTCTTGATAATTTCGCTGATAAGACTGTTATCCAATTAAATGATACTCACCCTGCACTTGCAGTTCCTGAGCTAATGCGTATTTTAATGGATGACTATGATTATTCATGGGATAAGGCCTTTGATATTGTTAAGCATACATTTGCTTATACAAATCATACAGTATTACAAGAAGCTCTTGAGAAGTGGCCAGTTAAGTATATTCAAATGTTGCTTCCAAGAATCTATTTAATCATTGAAGAAATTGATAATCGTTTTGTTCATTCTTTAAGAGAAATGGGTAAGGATGATAACTTTATTGATTCAGTTAGAATTATTTCTAATGGTAGTGTTAAGATGGCTTTCTTATCTATCGTTGGTTCTTTCTCTGTCAATGGTGTCGCAAAGATTCACTCAGAAATCTTAATTAAGGATACTTTCAAGAATTTCTATGAGATTTATCCTAATATGTTTAATAACAAGACTAATGGTATTACTCAAAGAAGATGGTTATTGTATTCAAATTCTGAGTTAACTAAGTTAATTGAAAAGTATACAAAGACTAATTTATTGAAGGATTTTGATTCTATTAGTGAATTAAATAAGTATTTAGATAATAAGGAACTTCAAAAGGAATTCTTAGCTGTTAAGAAGGGTAAGAAGGTTGAATTAGCTAATTATCTAAATAAGTTATATGGAATTGAATTGGATCCAAATAGTATCTATGATGTACAAGCTAAAAGACTTCATGCATATAAGAGACAACTTCTTAATATCATGTATGTAATTTCTTTATACCATCGTATTCATAGTGAACCAGATTTCAATATGCCTAAGACTACATTTATCTTTGGTGCTAAGGCTGCTGGTACTTACTATTTTGCCAAGGATGTTATTAGATTAATCAATTGTGTTGGTGAGACTATCGATAATGATCCTCTAGTTTCTAAGTTCATTAAGGTTGTCTTTATTCCTAACTATCGTGTAACAATCGCTGAAAAGTTAATGCCCGCTGCTGATGTTTCTGAACAAATTTCTACAGCTGGTAAGGAAGCAAGTGGTACTGGTAACATGAAGTTCATGATGAATGGTGCGGTTACTTTAGGTACTATGGATGGTGCCAATGTTGAGATTAGAGGTCTAGTTGGTGATGATAATATCGTTATCTTTGGTATGAGCGAAGAAGAAGTGGTTGCTAGAAAGCCAAGTTATAAGCCTTATGAGTATTATCAAAATAATGCTGAAATCAGAAGAATTATCGATTCTCTAACAAATGGTACTTTCCACGCTGACAAGAAGGCGTTTGAAGACTTAGCTAATGAATTCTTATTGAGAAATGATGAATATATGATCTTAGCTGATTTTGAATCTTATAAGCAAGCTCATGATAAGATTTATGGTTTATATCAAGATGAAGAGAAGTGGACTAGAATGTGTTTAGCTAACATCGCTAATTCAAGTTTCTTCTCAAGTGATAGAACTATCAATGACTATGTTAGAGATATCTGGCATTTAGATCATTTAGAAGAATCTAAATAAGTTATACAAAGGGGTTACTAATAGTAGCTCCTTTTTAATGAAAAATAGATCTTATATTAGGTAAATTAAGGGTAATTGCGGGTGTTGAATTTATATTTACGGTGTAGACATTTAAATGATAATAGTATATACTATGTATATACAAAAAGGAGGAATTAATATGCCTATCATTACTA
>CAKUQM010000082.1 GCA_934675465.1 uncultured Erysipelotrichaceae bacterium
GTACAAAAATCACACCACCTGTTAAAAGGTGCTAATCAGAAAAAATCACACCACCTGTTAAAAGGTGCTAATCAGAAAAAATCACACCATATATGAAAACATATAATGAAATAGTTTTACATTTATAAAATAATAGGTAATTGAAAAAAATGTACTTGTTAATTGTGATAGTATTGGTTTGAGGAGAGAAAAGATGGATATTAATTTGATTAATAGTATGCTTGATAAGAGCGAAGAGGCTTTTTTGATGGCTATAGAAATATACAACAAACCTACTATAAAATATAGACTTGAAGGTTTTGCTTTCTTTATATGTAATGCTTGGGAATTATTATTAAAAGCTAAACTTTTAAGGGATGGTAAGAGTATATATTTTAATGATAAGCCGAATAGAACTCTTGCTCTTTCAAACTGTATAAATAGTGTTTTTACAAACGATAAAGATCCAGTAAGAAAAAATCTTGAAATAATAGTAGGGTTGAGAAATACAGCGACTCATTATGTTATTAAAGAATTAGATTCTATATATTTGCCTTTTATGCAATCGAATGTTTTAAATTATTCTCAAAAGTTATTTGATTTTTTTTGAAAGAGATATTACAGAAAAGATAAACAGTTCCTTCATGACTTTGGTTGTAAATAATCAACAAATCAGTGATGAAGAAATACTAAGTAAATATGGAGATAATATTTTAAATAGATATATAAAAATCAAAAATGAAACGCAAGAATTAATTAATAGCAATTCAAATGATAGATTAGCAATAAAGATTGATTTAAACATTAAAATCGTTAAAGATATTAATGAAGCCAAAACAACATTTAGAATCGCAAAAGACGGAGAGGAACCAATTAAAATTGTTAAAGAGTTAAAAGACACAAATTTAACACACCGATACAATCAAAAAAGAGTAATAGAATTAGTAATTGATAATTTAAAAAGAAAAGGAGTAGAAATTATATTCAACCAATATAATTTGGGCTTAATTTGTAAGAAATTTGATTTAAAAAACAATGAAAAATATTACTATTATCACGAATTAACAAAAAGTTGGAGTTGCACTCAACAACTCATAGATTTTATAACTAACTTATTTTTAGAAGACCCTTTGATACTAGAAAGAATAAAACAAGAATTGAAGGAACAAAAATAAAAACATACGATTTAACCAAGTCGTGGATGAAGAGGCTAGATTTTAAGCCTCTTTTTGAATATTAGCTGTCATTTTCATCAGTTTTGTTATTGCTTCATAGAGATTGTTAATTATACTTTTTCATTTTCAGTGAATATAAATAGATTGATATTGTCTTGAATTATATCTTTTTTGAAGCCCGAATTTTTTATATCTATTCATCCGCGACTTGCTTTAATGGTAGGAAAATAAAAAAACTTGCCCCAGGAGCAAAGGAATTCTAAATATACAAATGTATATCTACCCTCATTCGAGGACCCAGCTTTAATCCTTCACAAGCAAGTTTGTACTTATATTTTACTTTTTAATAGTTCTTTAGTCAAATTTATACTGTAATTGCTTAATATTGCTTAACATTTTGTAAAAAAGAAGAATGCTTATGGGGCTAAGCATTCTTCCAAAGGGGGAGCAGTTTACTAATTAATAGTGAAAGAGCATTTTATATCACCAAGCTCTAATAGATAATCTCCCACATCTAATCTATTTTTAAGCTTAATGTAATCTAGATGATCACGGTTTTTATTCAGATTATAAGAATAAGATTCTTCTTCATGAATCAAATAATCTCCCTTATATAATCTAATAATCCCATCTACTTCTATCTCATGATCTGAATAATTTTCTATTAGATAACTAATAGTATTTTGGTAGTAATAATTGATACTTAAAGTAATTTCATCATTATTAGGATTTTGAGAAACAATATTAGGAAGTTTTTCGCCATTTTCTCTAGCCTTGTTTAAGATGTCTTTTATTTCATTTTTCGCATCTTGAAACTTTCTTGGTAAATCTAAATCAGAACTGAAATAGATATTATCACCATTTTCAAATTTATATTCATAAGAAGTAGTAGCTGCGTCATGGGCAAATATTTCTGACCTCTTAAGTTTAGGATATTCTTGTAAGTCATATTTATCGAATATTGCTTTTATCTTATCTAAAGTAGTGGCATCAATATAATATTCCTTTATATCTACAGGAGAACTATGTGATGGCTGGTCATAAATTGAATATAAAGCTTTATTGTCGTCTACTCTTTCGATTGAAGTTTCACTCCTACCACCATTCATAGAACCTGATGAAATAGTTGAAGTAAATATTAATTTTGAATCAATCTTTTTCTTAGGCTTAAACATAATTATTGCGCCTATACTCAAAAGAATTATAAATATAATAATTATCATTTTCTTTTTCAAGGGTGTCCTCCTTTATTTCATAGTAATTGAAAAGAAGAATATTTAAATCATCATAATTGATGATAAAAGAAAATTCCAGGTAACTGGAATTTATCTATCAATATTGAAGTTTAACTTATTTTTAAGTATGTTTGTATTTTCATAACAATAAATTAAATCAGCCATATTATTAATCTTTCTTAATATCTGAATTAGAAATACTATCTATTACTTCTTTACGGAATTCATCTTCAGATATATTGCCTAGGGCATATTCTTTTAGTCTAGCAAGCCATTCTTCTGATAATTCCATACCGGATAATGACATAGTCGCTTGTGTTTCAGCAAGAGATTCATCTACTGTATAAGGTTCTTTGTTGTTCATGTCTAATATATATCATATTTTGTTTGTGAAAAATATTTAAATGGTGGCGCAATTTTTTCTGATTAGCACCTTTTAACAGGTAACACCTATTTCAAATAGATTTCTTAATTGGACATCTTGTTTAAACGCAT
>CAKUQM010000083.1 GCA_934675465.1 uncultured Erysipelotrichaceae bacterium
GGTTTAGCTCAGTTGGGAGAGCATCTGCCTTACAAGCAGAGGGTCAGCGGTTCGAGCCCGTTAACCTCCACCATTTATTTTGCCGACATAGCTCAATTGGTAGAGCAACTGATTTGTAATCAGTAGGTTACGGGTTCAATTCCTGTTGTCGGCACCAGTTAGCAAGTTAAACATCCGAAAGGATGTTTTTTAATTCTTATAGATAGACAACAGGAATTACCGCTGAATCTCTGCTTGTTTAAAATATAGTGCCGACAACAGGAATCGGCACCAAGATTTACTTTTTTTCATAACAGTTTTGATATAATTTAAGTGTAGATAGAAAAACATAATTTGATGGGAGGCTTTATGAAAAAAGTAAAGACATTTTTAGTTCTAATTGTTTTGTGTTTACTATGTGGATGTCAAAACACAAATAGTGTTCCAACAATTGAAAAAGTTGGTGAAGTAGTAGTTTTGCAAGACAATCTTCTTTATGTTAGTCCTTCTGATAAATTAGGAAGCTATGATTTTGAATTAGATGATAAAAGTCTTATAGAAGGATATAAAATTGGTGACATCGTTAAAATTAAATTCTATGCAGAAGAAAAAGAAGATTTAACAGGTAAAAAATATAATATCTATCATTTAGTCTCGATAGAACCTGCAAGTGGCTTCTATGAAGACGAGATTACTTTGAATGATCTTATCGACTTTGATGTTAATGAGATTCTTGTCCAATACGATAATAATGACTACCTTATTAGCATCTATGATGACGGCGCAAAAGAATTGTTGTCAAAATGGTCTGATATCAAAATCTATAAAGATTTTATCCCTGTTGCTGGTGCAGGCTGTATTCCATTTGATTTTGAAATTAAAGGTAAGAATAAATCAATCATCATACAAGATAGAGAATACATTGAAATCACTATAGATGGAGAAACTAATAAATATGCATATCACCGCGTAGATGGTTATCTTACTTTTAGCGATATCTTCGAAGAATTCTATGAATCTAACTAAATACAGCTTAAAAAACCACAGAAGTATAAAATCTGTGGTTTTAATATCCTCTTTTTTTATCTACAATATTCTCTAATTCTTCATTATTTAGATAATGAACTAAATTTCTATAGAAAATATCCTCAACATTTTTAACACTAATATCTGATTGACGGCCTCCCGTAATATGAGGAGTTATATAGACATTATCTAGTTTCCATAGTTTACTAGTCTTAGGTAGTGGTTCTATTTCACATACATCTAAATAAACAGAATCTAAATAGTGTTCTTGCATTACTTTTACAAGATCATCCTCTATAATCAGAGTTCCCCTGCCTAGATTCATTAAGATAGCACCCTTTTTAATCCTATGAAGCATGTCGTAATCAAACATATGATAGGTTTCTTTTGTTTCCGGTAGCGTTATCGCAACCACATCAGCAATAGATAGAGCCTTGTCCATATCTTTAGTTGTGTACAACTTCTCAACATAATCAGGTTTTTCATGGACACTTCTATTAACACCATAGACCTTTGCACCCAATGAATGCATAAGCTTAGCATATCTTTTGCCAATGCTACCCATGCCAACACAGACAATATTCAAATCTTTAATTGATTTAACTTTGCCTAAGCTTTTCCAAACTCCTTCTAATTGCTGATTATAATAGCTATAGAGTTTCTTTGTGATTGCTAGGGTAATACCAAGCATATATTCACAAATTGCCTCATCATAAGCGCCAGAAGCGTTTGTAAGGACAATTGAGTCATCTATATCACAATAATTATTAGCACCAGCACTAGCAAGCTGTAACCACTTAATATGACTATTCTTTAAATATTCAGGATTAGGATTACCAAAAACAACACTGACATTATCAATATCATCTTTTGTATAGTTAGTATTAAAAACACATTCAATACCAGTATCCTTAAACTTTTGTTTATATTCTTCACTTATTGGCCAAGTAAACAAAGCTCTCATATTTCTCCTTTAAAAAAGGTGACATCGTCACCTTACTTATTATAATTCACTTAAAGCTTCTTCATCAGCAATTAGAATGCAATTAGGATGGAACTTCAAGATTGAAGCTGGAACACTTGGCTTAACTTCACCAGTTAATAATTCCTTAATGATAGGAGCCTTAGCCTTACCACTAGCAAGAATCAACACTGACTTAGCAGCCATGATTTCACCAACACCCATAGTATATGCAAACTTTGGAACATCTTCGATATTTTCGAATAATCTACTATTTGCCTTGATTGTACTTTCAGTTAATTCAACCTTATGAGTCTTAGCGGAAAATACTTCATCTGGTTCATTGAAACCAATATGGCCATTATTACCAATACCTAATAATTGTAAATCAACACCACCCATAGATTCGATAACTTGATGATATCTATTACATTCTTTTTCTGCATCAGTCTCTTTTCCACAAGGAACATTTGTATTATCCTTGTTGATATTTACATGATCAAATAAATTATGATTCATGAAATATCTATAGCTTTGATCATTATCACCATCAAGTCCAACATATTCATCTAGATTAACTGTCTTGATATTAGAGAAATCGATATCACCATTATTGAACTTTTCAATTAATAGCTTATAAGTACCAATAGGTGTAGAACCTGTAGCTAAACCTAAAACTGAATCTTCTTTTAAAGTGATTTGACTAGCGATGATATTAGCAGCTTTTCTTGACATATCATCATAATTTGTTGCCTTAATTAATTTGAACATTTTCTCTCC
>CAKUQM010000084.1 GCA_934675465.1 uncultured Erysipelotrichaceae bacterium
TATTAGAGTTGGTACCTGTGGTGGTATCGAATTAGATGTAGTTGGTGGTGATGTCGTTATCGCAAATGGTGCTATTAGAATGGAAGGTACTTCTAAGGAATATGCACCAATCGAATTCCCAGCTGTAGCTGATTTTGAAATTACAAATGCCTTATATAATGCTGCTAACAAATTAGGTTATAGAAACCATGTTGGTGTTGTAGAGTGTAAGGATGCTTTCTTTGGCCAACATGAGCCAGAGAAGATGCCTGTAAGTTATGAATTAATTAATAAGTGGGATGCTTGGAAAAAGCTTCATACTTTGGCAAGTGAAATGGAATCTGCTGCTTTATTTATTTGTGCTTCAGCAAGAAAAGTAAGATGTGGTAGCTGTTTCTTAACTGTGGCTAACCAAGAAAGAGCGTTAGCTGGTTTGGATAATCCTCAATGTCATGATACAGAGGCAGCAATTTGTGTAGCTGTTGAGGCTATTAAGGAGTTAATTGACAAAGATAAAAAATAAGGAGACGTATAGTATTGAAAGATCGCAAGAAAATATTTTTAAAAACTTTAAATGAAAATCTACAGGAGAAATCCCACGAGTCACTCGTGGCGGTTTTTCCTGTTTTATTATTAGTATTATTTAATGGTTTGTTTATCATACCTATTAATAATGGCTTATTATTACAGTTTGTGTTTGGCTCATTGTTGGTAATGTTAGGAATGATTTTCTTTAACCTTGGTGCTGAAAAGTCTATGAGTCATATTGGTGAGCTTGTTGGTTCTAGTTTAGTTAAGACTAAAAAGATAGGACTAATCATTCCCATCATTTTTTTGTTAGGCTTCATGATTACTATTTCAGAGCCTGACTTACAAGTATTGGCACATCAGGTTACATCGATTCCAAATAGTGTCTTGATTGCAACAGTGGCTATTGGTGTGGGTTTCTTTTTAGCCTTGGCCATCTTAAGAATCTTGTTTGGCTGGTCATTGTCTAAGATGTTAATTGGACTATATGCGATAGTATTGATCTTATCAGCTTTTATTCCTAAATCATTTTTATCAGTAGCCTTTGATTCAGGTGGTGTAACAACAGGACCGATGACAGTACCTTTTATTATGGCACTTGGTTTAGGTATTAGTTCGGTAAGAAGTGATAACAAAGCTGAAGATGATAGCTTTGGTTTGGTTGCCTTATGTTCGATTGGACCGATTTTAATGGTTATGATTTTAAGCTTATTCTTTAGCGGTGATTTGAATGTGTCAATTGAGAAAACACTATATCCAATGGATACTTATGAACTAAAGACTATATTCTTACATGCTTTCCCAACTTATATGAAAGAAATTGGTGTAGCCTTATTGCCAATTATTGTGTTCTTTGAGATATATAACTTTGTTTTCTTAAAAGTATCTAAGGAAACACACATCAAGATTGGTATGGGCCTGTTATATACATATATTGGTTTGTTCCTATTTATGTGTGGAGCTAATGTAGGTTTTGTGTCGATGGGTAATTATATTGGTAGTATGTTGCCTTCATATTTAATTATTCCTTTTGGCATGATTATTGGTTTCTTGATTGTAAGAGTAGAACCGGCTGTAGCTATTTTAACTAAGCAGGTTGAACAAATTACCGAGGGCGCTATTTCTGAAAGAGTAATGTTGTTTTCTTTGTCAGTTGGTGTTTCTTTGGCAATTGGCCTATCACTAACAAGAATAATCTTTGATTTCTCGATTATGTATATTATGGTGCCCGGTTTGTTGATAGCTTTAGTGTTAACTTTCTTTGTGCCTAATATCTTTACAGCTATTGCGTTTGACTCAGGTGGTGTTGCCTCAGGTCCGATGACGGCTACTTTCTTATTGCCTTTAGCACAGGGTGCTTGTATCTTACAAGGTAAGGATATCGCCTCATATGGCTTTGGCGTTGTAGCTTTGGTTGCTTTGGCACCACTGATTACAATTCAATTATTGGGTTTGATTTATAAGTTTAAACAAAGTCATGTTAAGAGTGAAGTCTTTGAGAATAAGATTTTGGAAATGTTTGAGAATTATGATGATAAGGACATCATTGAGTTTTAGCCTATGGAAGTATATTTAATGTTTACAATTTGTGATAAGAGTCGAAGAAACGAATTCTTAGAACAATATAAAAAATTACATATTGAGAGGTCATATATTGCCTCATGCGAGGGTTTGGCTTCTTTTGATATTATCGATTATCTTGGTCTTCAACAAAGTAAGAAGTCTTTAATTATTTCTTTTGTGACTGTAGATAACTTTAAGAAAGTTAAGAGAAATTTAATTAATAGATTAGATATTGATAGACCAGGCAATGGTGTGGTGTTTATTTGTCCATTATCTTCTTTTGGAGGTAAGCGAGAGCTTAATTTATGTTTACAGGGGCAAAAGATTAGTGAAAGGAAAGATGCGATGAAAGATAACAAATATGAATTGATTGTAACTATTGCCAATAGTGGCTATTCTAATACGATTATGACAAGTGCTAGGAAAAATGGTGCCAAGGGTGGTACTTTAATTCATGGTAAGAGTGCTGGTAATAATGAAATTGATAATTTTTTAGGTGTATCATTAGTAGCGGAGAAAGAAATCATTTTGATTGTTACTGGTAAGAAAGATAAAAAACAGATAATGTCTTCAATTATCGAAGAATGTGGCATTGAGACTAAGGCTGGTGCTGTTTGTTTCTCATTACCAGTAGATGATCTATGTGGTTTTAGTTTGTTAGATGAGT
>CAKUQM010000085.1 GCA_934675465.1 uncultured Erysipelotrichaceae bacterium
CAAGGATGATGACCATCATCAATATGACCTAGAATCTTAATCAAAGGATAATTAATAGCCTCTAGATAAAACTTGGTATTTTCTTCTAGAGTATGGTCATAACCATGGTCATAGGCATGAATAGAACCGATACCATAGTCACAATTCTTGGTATAAAAATCAATATAGTCCTTTAGATATTCACCTACATTAAGTTCTACTCCCTTAAGTATCTTCATGCCCTTATAGCTTTTAGGAATAACACCTAAGTTAATAAAATTATGACGATCAGCTCCAAAATTAAAACGATCATGTTGGTGATCACTAAAACCATAATATTCAAGGCCTACATCGTAGGCCTTTTCAATATTCTCTGTCAGTGAACTATATGCATGTCTAGAAAATAGACTATGTGTATGTAAATCCACCTTATTTTTCATAAATTATACTCTTGTCTTAAAGAAAGAAGGAACATCATCGTCATCATCAACAACATTTACTTCTTCTCTTTTAACTTCCTCAACTGGAGCACTCACGAAAGTCGTAGGAGCCTTAGCAGTAGTAGCAGTATTTGGTAATTCAAAACCAGTAGCGATAACAGTAACGATGATATTTTCACCTAATTGTTCATTCATCGCAACACCAAAGATTGTATCGATATCATTGCCTGCAGCTTCCTTAATATAATCGATAGCAACTTGAGCATCATATACTGAAATATCACTACCACCAGTAATATTGATAATAGCTGACTTAGCACCCTTAATTTGAGCCTCAAGTAAAGGAGACTTAATAGCCTTAGCAGCAGCTTCCTTAGCCTTATTCTCACCATTTGCCATACCAATACCGATAAGTGCAGTACCCTTACCTTGCATAACAGCCTTAACATCCGCAAAGTCTAGGTTGATATAAGCAGGAACCGCAATCAAGTCAGTAATTGTTTGCACACCCTGTCTTAAGACATTATCAGCTTCCTTAAACGCATCTTGCATAGGAATCTTACCAATAACACTTAACAACTTATCATTTGAAACAATAATAAGTGAATCAATATATTCCTTTAATGATTCAAGACCAACTTGAGCCTGATCATTTCTCTTACGACCCTCAAATCTAAATGGAGTAGTAACAACACCAACAGTTAAAGCACCAGCCTCCTTAGCAAGTCTTGCGATAATTGGAGCACCACCTGTACCTGTGCCACCACCTTCACCACAAGTAATGAAAACCATATCAGCACCAGCAATTGCCTTACGGATATCATCTTCACTCTCACCGGCTGCCTTAGCACCAACCTCAGGATTAGAACCAGCACCTAAACCCTTAGTAGTATTCTTACCCAAAACAATCTTGTTTTGGCACTTTGACATATTTAAACATTGTAAATCAGTGTTACATACATAGAATTCAACACCCTTAACACCATCATTTACCATTCTATTTACCGCATTACAACCGGCACCACCAACACCAAATACCTTAATTCTAACAACTTGATTATATTCTGGCTTTGTAGTCATCTATTTCTCCTCACTTTCCTTATATGTTTCAAATAAATTCTTTATCTTAGAAGTAATTGATTCTCCCTCAACATCTTCTTCAATCCTATCTATAGTCTTATCATACTCAGCTATATTAACACAATTTACGCTCAATTCGTTAAGAACAGCCTTTTCTCTATATACAAACAAGGCTCCATAATTAGCACACATATTAGCTTTTCTAGCCCCAATGATATCAGGATAATAATTCTTAACCTCAACACCACTCTTTTCCTTTAACAACTCAGAGATAGCCAACATTTCACTACCTTCTCCTGTTAATAAGAAACTAGCTCCCTTTTCAATTATCGGCTTACATGTTGCGACAATCTTATCAACATAAGCATTAAGTGGTACATCAACCAATTCATTTAAATCCTTAATAACTAATGAATTATTCTTATCACCATCATTCCAAGCATAAATCGCATCATTTAAATGTTCACTCTTGTAGTCAACATTATATTTTAATAACCTTGAACATACATTATATGGAAGATGATACTTAGCTATAGCTAAATCACAGAATTGTTTCAAACCAGTATGAATGATTTCAGAACTTAATAATTTAGTCTTATAAATCAAACTTAAATAAGTCTCTTCATTATTTATATTCAATAAGATAATGTTGTGACTTAAAGAATTCTCTAAAGCCACACTCTCTTTAGCAATCGCATAATCAGCTAATACTAAATCAAGAATCTCAAGTCCTGCCTTATTAACTACTTCTACATAATCAAAGGCCATTCTTTTATCACCACATAATAAATCAATATCGATATAAGCCTCATCACATGTTTCATTCTCTGGAAGTCTTCGATATGAGATGCCATTCACTGTATATTTAGTGATATGAGTATTAATAACCAATGATTCATCATCGATTTGTGTCTTTAGTGCATTTGTAATAGCGCGTGCGATATCCTTTTTCTTAATACAAGAATCACTTGGAATAATTGACACCTTAAGTGATGTTCTTGAAAAATTATAGGGAGGAAGAACTAAAATTACTTTTTCAAGCGTTGCCCCCACCTTCTTTGATACATTAGCGATAGCTTCCTTTAAACCCTCTACTACACTATCACTATCGATCACA
>CAKUQM010000086.1 GCA_934675465.1 uncultured Erysipelotrichaceae bacterium
GGTGAGACATGTACTGAAAGAGGTCTTGAAAAGGGTTATAAGGTTGGCTTGATTGCTTCTGGTGATAACCATAGTTGCCCTGGTGTATATGGTTTTGGTTATTGTGCAGTTTTAGCTAAGTCAAACTCTAAGGATGATATTTGGGATGCGTTTACTAATCGCCGTGTATATGGTGTAAGTAAGGATCGTATTGAACTTGACTATACAATTGATGATAAGGTGATGGGCGATACAATCAAGAAGAATGCTAAGTCAAAGCTTCATTTAGATGTTAAGGCAGCCAATGCTATAGATAGAATTGAAATTATTAAAGACAACAAAGTTATTGAAATGATTCCACATACTTCTACTTGGGAAAATGAAGAATTAAGCGGTACAGTTAGATTTAAGTTCCAATTAGAATTAGGATGGGGACCAGATAGAAGAATCTTCCCTGATGTTGAATCTCGTAATTGGCATGGTAAGCTTGAAACTAAGGGTAAGTTAATTTCAATTGAAAAATGTTGGTCTAACTTTGGCCAAGAGTTAAGAAATGTTACTGATAATAGTTGTGAATTTGATGTTACTTCATATAAGACAACTGCTACTGGTAAGTGGATGGGTCCTAGTGCTATCACAACAGAAGGCTTCATCTTTGAAATTGAAGATGATATCGATTCATCAGTAATGCTTACTATCGATGGTGTAGATTATGAATTAAAGATTAGGGACTTATTATATACAAGTAAGATTTATCCATTACTTGATGAAGTAAGTGAATTATTAAAGGAACGTTATAATTTCGAAGAATATTATCGTTCAGATTCTTGGTGGCATAATTGTTATAAGATTAAGGTAGGACAAGCTGTTCCTGAAATTGGCTATACTCGTAAGATTGAAAGAGAAATCGATACAACTGATTGTCAAAATGTTCGTGTAAGAGTATGGCAAAAGAATGGTGCGCTAGCTTGGTCAAGTCCAATCTTTGTGGAGGACTAATATGTATAATTTAGTTTATATTAATACTCATGATACAGGAAGGATGATAAGCCCTTATGGAGAAAGAGTTATCACCCCTTCTTTAGAAGAATTCGCAAGTGATGCAACACTGTTCACAAAAGCATATTGTGTTGCGCCAACTTGTTCTCCAAGTAGAGCAGCAATGCTTACGGGAACTTATCCTCATCAAAATGGTATGTTGGGTTTAGCTCAAAGAGGCTTTGGCTTAAATGATTATGATAAACATTTAGCTTCTTATTTAAGATCTAAGGGTTATCAAACTGCTCTTAGTGGTATTCAACATGAAGTTGGTTGGTATTTAGATGTAGATACAGATGATTCAAAGAAGTTGGGTTATGATACAGTGCTTACTGAAAATCCAAAGGCTTATGCAAAAGAAGACTTGCATATATGGGATGAGCATAATGTTGATGCTTGTATTAACTGGTTAGATACAATCGATACTAGTAAGTCATTTATGCTTAGTTATGGTATGCATAGTACTCATCGTCCTTATCCTATTAATATCGATGAAGAGATTAATGAGAATTTTGTAAAGCCACTAGATCCACTTGATTCAAATGAATTAACAAGACATGATCAAGCACAGTTTATTACTAGTGCTAAAAATGCTGATAAGAATGTTGGCAAGTTGATTAATTATCTAAAGAGTCATGGTCTATATGATAATACGATTATTATGTATACAACAGACCATGGGGTTGCTAATCCATTCCATAAATGTAATTTACAAGATGATGGCATTGGTATTAGTTTGATAATTAGACATCCAAATAAGGCTCATGGCATTGTTTATGATAACTTGATATCACATATCGATATCTTCCCAACTTTGTGTGATTTGTTGGGTGTTGATAAACCTGAATATCTTGAAGGTTTAAGTTACAGTGAGATATTTGATGATAATAGTCTTAAAATCGATAATGAGGTATATGCGGAAGTAAATTTCCATACATCGTATGAACCAATTAGATGTATTAGAAATGAAAGATATAAATATATTCGTTATTATGATGAGAGCTGGTTGAAATTAAATTTATCTAATATCGATGAATCATTGTCTAAGACATATTTAATGGATAATGGTTTAAGTGATATAACTAAGCCAAAAGAAGCATTGTATGATTGCTTATATGATAAGCATGAAAGAAATAATCTAATCAATGATGATGGTTTAAAAGATATTGTGGATGAGTTGAAAGATAAACTATATAAACATATGTTAAAGACTAATGATCCATTATTAAATGGAGAGCTTGAAGTAAAGCCAAATTATAAAGTTAATAAGAAAGAGTGTTTAAAGGCTTCAAGTAAAGATCCAAGTGATTACGATGAAAGAGGAAGATTTTAAAAATGAGAAAATTATTATTGATTAGCCATGGACAATTAGCGAATGGCTTTAAAGATACTTTGAAATTATTTTTAGGTGATGATCATCCATTTGCGGCAATTTGTGCATATGGTGAGGGTTGCCCTGATGTCGATGAAGAATTGAATAAATTTACTTCAGATGTTACTGAAGATGATGAAGTGTTGATTTGTTCAGATATCTTCGGTGGTAGTGTTAACCAAAAAGTGTTACCTTTATTAGGCAGAGA
>CAKUQM010000087.1 GCA_934675465.1 uncultured Erysipelotrichaceae bacterium
CCACCTGATTGACCGCTTTGACCTGATTCTCACCTGTGCCATAAAACTTACAAAGCTGCTTGGTTTCTAATATCACGCTCATGCGTTGCCTCCTTTTCATCTTACATCCAAATTGTATCAGGGCAATCTTTCATTTCACTTTCAAAAAACGAGCAGAAGCCTTACAGAATTGTAAGATTTCTGCTCACTTAAAATTTAACCAACATTGGCTTGTATGGTGTTATATTTCAGATTAGTTTTACAATAGTTATTTAACCAATAATCAAGATAATCCGAATAGGATATTTTTTGTTCTTTAAATGGAACTCCTGCATTTTGGTATTCTGTGTATGCTTGAGTTCCAGCCTCTATTGCTTCTGCTTTACTTCTAAATCCAGACTTATTTATAAATTTTCTTTTTCCTTTTACAGGAGCAATTTCAAACTGATACTGATATACTTTTCCTCTCTTTTGAACATTAACACTCCCCATTACAAATTTTCCTCCATTAAATCTAATCTTGTAATTAAATCTAAATTAGTAAAATCTTTACCCTGATTTTCTACAAGAAACTGTTCCAAAGTTGTTTTTAATATTTTAATACTTCCTAATTTAATAGCTGGAAGATATCCTTTCTCGATTAGTTTATAAACATAGTTTGGACTGGTATGAATTATTTTGGCAACTTCTTGTACTGTGTAAATCATTGTTTCATTCATCTTTTCTCCTCCTTTCTTTATTAAATTATCAATATACGAAGCAATATCAATTTGAAAAGAACAGATTAGCGCCTTATCAATTTCTTGAAGTTTTTCTTTATTCAAAGAGCATAAAAAACTTTCAAGTCTTGACTTATCTAGAACTCTAATTTGTTCCATTAAAACTATTGAATCGTGTGTAATCTTCTTATCTTTTTCTAAATAGACGTGTGTTTTTAATTTTGGCTTGGAATTTACTTTACTCGTTATTGGTGCAATTAAAACAACAGGGCTACATTTATTCGCTAAATCATTTTGAACTATTACCACCGGTCTAGTTCCATTTTGCTCACAACCAACGATTGGATTTAATGAAGCATAATAAATATCTCCTTTTTTATATCGGATTTAATCATCTTTCTTTTCAACTTTATATATAATGCGTGGTGGTCTATCATTAAATAGATTTAAAATGTTTAACTTCTTATTTTTAAATAAAATCCTTATTTGCACAGCAGGGATAGCAATTTCAAAAATGATATAATTAGATTCGCTTGTAGAAAGGCAAGCAATCGAATGATTTTATGGAATGAATAGCTATCGATAAAGAGCTTGGTGGTTTTTGGTTATTCGTTCCTTAAAATCATTAACCGCCAACAAATATGAATAATAAGAAATCACCTAAGAGACAAAAAACCTCTTAGAACTTTTTCGTGGTCTTACAAAGATCATAAAACACCTACAGAACTTTTGGTTGAAGATACTATTAGTGAGTGGTATGAAGCTAAACATAGAACAGCTTCAAATAGCGAAATTGATTTTATCAATTCTATTTTAATTAAGTGTTGTCATCATTGTAGTTCTTCTAAAATAGTTAAGAATTGTTTTAATAGAAACAACATCCAAAACTATTTTTGTAAGGATTGCGGGAGGAACTTTAATCCACTAACAAACACTATCTTTGATTCAAGAAAAATACCTATATCTGAATGGTTTGAGTATTTACTTCATCTTTTTGAATACCATTCTATTACAAGCAGTGCTTATGATAATAGAAATGCAAATAGTACTGGAGAACACTGGTTAATAAAGGTATTTGAAGTGTTAAAAGATATTCAACAAGATGTCGTTTTAAGTGGAAGAATTTTTATAGATGAAACCTATTTTTCTAAGAAGAAAAGCATTGTAATAACAAAGAATGGTAAAAAACAAAGAGGAATATCTATTAACAAAATAGGTGTAGCAACCGCAATATCTGAAGATATGAAATCTTCTTTCTTAATAGTTACAAATACATCTAAGCCATCTAGAAAAAGCACATTAAATTCTTATGCTTCACATATTGAATTGAAGAATGTTCAACCATTATTCATGATGGAGATAATTCTCATATAGCACTTATTGAAATGTTTCATCTTAATAGTGAAGAACATCCAAGTATAGAAACCAAAAATTTAAAAGATGGAGAAAACCCAATGTATCCAATTAATCATTATCACAGTTTATTAAAAAGATTTATGAGAGCTCGTGGTGGATACGATAGAGATAACTTACAAGACTGGTTAAATCTGTTTTGGTTTATTACCAACAAACCAAATGATAGGTATGATAAAGTACTAAAATTTATAGAATTAGCAATTTCGTCACCAAAAAGAGTGAAATATAGAGATGTTATGTCATCCAAAAGCACTAAATAAGGGATTTGTCATCCCTGCAGTGCAAATTAGGATTTTTTGCAAATTTTGTCGAATTGTGTAAGCAAACTAAAATTTTTACATTTTAATACTAATCTATACATATAATAATATTTTTATAAAATAATTATAAATTCTTTCCAAAAAATCAGA
>CAKUQM010000088.1 GCA_934675465.1 uncultured Erysipelotrichaceae bacterium
ATCGATTCTAAAGAAGGGTTGGAAGATGGTTTCTTGATATTCTTTTGGTATACCACTACCTGTGTCTTTTACTTGGGTATAAGTATACTTATCATCGTTGTTTATATTAATGGATACACTACCATCTTGTTTATTATACTTAATCGCATTCTCAACTAAGTTATAAATCATTTGATAAATAAGGGTATCGGAACCAGTGATTGTAGTATTACCATTGGTTGATAAAGAGATATTCTTTTTATCAGCCAAGAGACTTAAATCAGCTATAATTTCTTCCACTAAAGGATTAAGCTCAATTTGTTCATTAGTAGGGATATTATTAAGATTAGCTATCTCCAATAGTGTTTTACTCATTTGATTTAATCTTTCAATTTGTTCAGCTAAAGACTTTAAGAAAACATTTGTCTCTGGTTTAAGCCCAGGATTATCAATAGGAAATGATTCAATCTGTGCTTGCATCAAAGCTAGTGGTGTTTTAAGTTCATGAGCCACATTATAGTTGAATTGTTCCTGGGCCTTAAAAGCTTGGTTAAGTCGATCTAACATATCATTAAATGATTTAGAAAGATTTGAGAATTCCGTTAAAGAATCTTCTTCTAACTTAACATCACCTAGATTACTAGACTGAACTGTTTCTACTTGTTCTACATATTTATTTAATGGTTTTAAAGCCTTGCCTGATACAAAATAAGCAAGGATACCAGATAATAAGGCAACGCCAAATGATATTAAGATATTAGATATTCTAAAATCACTCTTGGCAGTTGATATTACTAAGGTAACATCCTTGGGGTCAACAGGAATCTTTGTTTCATTATTAATCACAAAGCTTTCGATATCATTCATATAAGAAATACCACTTGTAGAAAGTAGTACTTGCATTAATAAACAAGTAAAAGCTATTAGTAAGAAGGTCATGATGGTTATGCGCCATTGTAGTGAATTTTTCATATTGTCTCCTTAATTAAGTAGCCCTCACCTATTCTATTAATAATAGGATCATAGCCTAACTTATCTTTTAGTTTCTTACGAAGTGATGAGATATGAACTCTAATTGAATTTGAAAAGGAATCAACACTATTGTCCCAAACATGATCAATTAATTCTTCACTAGATATAGGTCTACCTTGATGTAGTAATAGATATTCTAAGATAGCTGTTTCTTTTTTAGTTAAAGTTAAAATGTCTCCATTTATTTGACATTGTCTTTTAATACTGTCAAAAGTTATTTCTCCACATTTTAAAGAAGTATCATTTTGTTTAAAGTTACGATAAGTTAAAGAACGAATGCGTGCTTCTAGTTCTTCAAAGTGGAATGGTTTAGTTAAATAATCACTAGCTCCTGCATCTAAACCTTTTACCTTATCATTAACAGATACTAGGGCAGATAATATTAAGACAGGCGTTTCTCTATTGAATTGTCTAAAGTTAGAAAGAATAGTCATACCATCCATTCCTGGTAGGTTAAGGTCAAGAATTACAAGATCATAATTTTCTACTTCTAATAGTTCCATTCCTTCTTCACCATCAAAACAATAATCAACACTATAGCCTTTTGACTTTAATACTTTATGAATCATTAAACATAATTCTTGTTCATCTTCTATTATTAATAAGCGCATTTTGTTCACCTCTTTAAAGAATTATATCAATCTAGTATAAAGTTCATATAAAGTTTTTTCTTAACACCAATTTTATTTCTCATATACTAAGATAAGTGCGAAAGGATTGGTTAGCTTATGAAAAAAGGAAGTATTCAAGTCCTAACATTATTATTGGCTATAGTAATGATAGGATATGGAATCTATCGAAAAGAGGTAGATACAGTATTAGGAAAAGCGATTAAAATCTGCTTGGAGTGTGTTGGCATTGGATAATAAGAAAATATCTTGTGAAGTAGCTAAGAAAAGAGGCTTCATTCAAGCTTTAGCTACACTATTTACTAACCCCCATGTTTCAAATTTTAGTAAAGGTTCTATCTATACAGGAAAGGCTAAGTCGGTATGTGTACCGGGTCTTAACTGCTATTCATGTCCTGCTGCCACAGGGGCTTGTCCAATTGGCTCTTTCCAGGCTGTTGTAGGATCAAGTAAATTTAGATTCTCATACTATGTCAGTGGTATCCTAATATTCTTTGGCGTAATGTTTGGAAGATTAATCTGTGGCTTCTTATGTCCGTTTGGTTGGTTTCAAGAGTTATTGCACAAGATTCCAACTAAGAAGTTTTCTACTAAGAAGTTACATTTCTTAACTTACTTAAAATATGTAATCCTTGTAGTGTTTGTAATTTTACTACCCATTTTAGTTAGAAACGATGTAAATATGGCTAATCCTTTCTTTTGTAAGTACATATGTCCTCAAGGGGTACTAGAGGGTGCACTACCTTTATCGCTTGTTAATCCAAGTGTTAAGGCAGCATTAGGAAAACTATTTACTTGGAAGTTTTCAATTCTAGTGATTATAGTTATCCTAAGTACTATCTTCTATCGACCATTCTGTAAGTGGTTGTGTCCTCTTGG
>CAKUQM010000089.1 GCA_934675465.1 uncultured Erysipelotrichaceae bacterium
GAATTATCATTTGATTAGTATTGTGGCAAATAAGAATAGATTGAATTATCTATTAAAGAAATTTCTTTTAGAATTATCTGTTAAGTATCATTATGATGATTATTATGTCGCCCTTTATAGTAAGGATTTGGATGAGTTTAATGAGTTTTTTAATATTCCTTCGATTATTTATCATGATAGTCGTTTAACTTTAAGGGAATATAAGGAGTTACAGGAATTAAATAATTTAAAGTTGGATAAGCCTTTAGTTCTTATGGCCAATAGTCGTTTGGATTATCGTTTTACTAATCCTAATATTATTCTTATATATTTTGTGGAAGATGAGAATAATATTTATAAGGATAGTGAGAGTGTTGTTTATTTCAAAGATAATAAGGGAATAATCAAGGGAAAAGAAGAATATGAATTTACTTATAATGAGAAGGCAATTGATTTTAAGAGCGCTTGTGAAATGCTTAGTGATTATCAAAAAATAAGAAGTGATGAGGGTGATTTAACTTTTAAGGAAGTGTTTAATAATTTCGATATTGAATCTTTTTATACGCAAAAGCAAGTTGGTCTAAGGGCTGATTTTGCCTATATGGGAAGAGAATTATTGTATTTTGATTTGGATGAAAGAAATTTGGGTCCACATGGTCTTATAGCTGGTACAACAGGCTCTGGCAAATCAGAGCTTATAGTGTCGATGTTGTTGTCGTTGTGTATTAGGTATCGTCCTGATTATTTAAATATTATTCTTATTGATTATAAGGGTGGTGGTATTAAGGAATCTTTGACAAGTCAAAAAGGAACTATACCTCATATTGTGGGATCAATTGACAATCTAGAGCCATCAGGTTTCGAGAGGATGATAGTGGCGTTAGATCATGAATGTAAAAGACGACAGACTTTGTTTAAAAAGTTGTCTAATAAGTTAATGACTTCGATTATGAATATTGATGATTATTTGGATTCTGATTATCAAAACTTAGGTTTTCCTAAGATGGCACATTTGTTGATTGTGGTAGATGAGTTTGCCCAGTTAAAGAAGGATAATCCCACTATTATTAAGGAGTTGATTTCTTTTTCTAGAATTGGTAGAAGCTTGGGTGTTCATTTAATATTAGCTACCCAAAGACCAAGTGGCGCAATAGATGATGAAATTTGGTCAAATAGTAGGTTTAAGATTGCCTTAAAAGTATTGAGTGAGAAGGATTCTAATGACATTATTAAGCGTAAGGATGCTGCTTATTTAACGGAAGCTGGACAGTTTTATTTGAGTGTTGATGAGAACATTTATTTGGCAAAGAGTTTCTATAGTAAGAAAGATATCGATGATAAGGATGACTATGAGGTTTCTTTATTGGATAATCGTTTAAATGTAATATCTAAGAAGTCTTATAAACAACAGGAAAGACAAACTATAGCTTCTTATGCGGCTGATAAGATAATTGATGCGACAAGGGACATGAATATCGAGGTAACAAGTATTGATTTTAAGAAGCCTCAAAAGAAAGAGATAATTGAGTTAAGAAATGAATATAAGAAGTATGATGAGATCGTTTTTGGTCAGATAGATGATTATCGAAATCACTATAAGGATATCTTGACTATCGGTTCTAATGAGAATATCTTTATTTGTTCAAGTAGAAGTAATGAGATTAATACAATTCTTAATCAAATAAATAGAAAGACGATTGTGATTGCCTCTAAAAAATATAAGGGTAAGTATATTTCGGATTCTTTGGTTTATGAAGAGATTGATGATATTGTTTATTTGTTTAAGAAGTTGAAGAAATCAAATGAGGAATTAACTTTAGTTATTGAGGATTATAATTGTTTGTCAGCTTATGATGATAGTATTAATGAATCGCTTATTTCTTTATTAAAAAGAAGTGAAGTGACTCATGTAAATGTTATATGTTTAACTAAGGTATCGACGATGAATTTCCGTTTGTTGAATTTGTTTAAGCATAAGTTGGTGATTGAATATAAGGATAAACAAGATTTGTTGAATGTCTTTTCATCTTCTAATTTCGATTTAAACGATTCTTTCTATAATGGTCAATATGGTTTTATACCTTGTCTTATTAATGAATTAGACATAGAAGAGAGTCAATATCCAAGTTATGTTGATTATATTCCAGATACTTTAGAGTTTGAGTATTCCAACAAGGGAATCTTAGCTGGCTTTGATATTAAAAACAGGGATAAGGTTTACTTTAATGTGAATAAGAAGGTGTTGATTACTGGTAATGATCAAGAACTTATTGATTACTTTAGTGATGTTTATAAGACTTGTGAGAATGTTAAGGTGTGTTTATATGATAGTTCTTTAAAAGACAAGGATTATGATGAGATATTGTGGTTAAGGGATGGTCTTTTTAAACAAAGATTGTTCTACTATGATGAAAAAGAAGATCTAAAAGATAATTATGCTTATTATCTTAAGGGTAATAAGGGAAGGATATTAAAGACAATCGCTTATGAATAAGATTA
>CAKUQM010000090.1 GCA_934675465.1 uncultured Erysipelotrichaceae bacterium
TTTCTTACTACCATTTTTATATCATCACTACTATCACCTAATTTACCACCACCTAATTTAAGAGTAATTGCCTTAAGCCCTTCACTTCCCAATGTCTTAGCGTCTAATATTTCAAGAACAGGGCGGTAATAAATGATACCATCACTGTAGTTTTCTTGTTCACTAATTAAATTACCTCGAAGTGTATCTCTTCCGTTCTTAAACTCAACATGATTATAATAATAATTATCTTGCCCCCAGCTTCTCTGATCATTACCGAGATTCCAATTGAATTTAAAATAATCAGGATTCTTAGCTTCAATTTGATCCCATTCATTGTTGCTTGGAGATATTCTAGTATTAAAGGTGCTACCTACCGTAGGGGCACGAAGACTATATGCAACACCATTAGCCATATATGAATTACCAAAAATAAATCCTTTATTATTTAAATCAGCCCAACTAACATTATTAGCTATTTGATCATCTGCCATAAACAAACTATGATAATATGTATAACCATATTGAGCATTAGGATCTAAAGTTTTAGATGCTTGTTCAGAAGAATCAGCTACATGATTTGATACAGAATTAAGCACATAAGCATCAACTGTACCAGTATAAACAAACGGCACATAATGTAGCGTAGTATCTGGTAAATAAGGATTAACAGTGCCAGGAATATTCAATCCAGATAAATCAAAATAATATCTTTCACCTTTAGCTAGATTAAATTGTTCACTAAACTCTTCTCTTATAGTCAATGGAATATTAACGAATTCACTTGAATAGTCGGTTTTATAGTCTTCATTAATTTGTTCGTTAAAGACTTTTAATGTATAATTTCCTGGCGCTATATCAGCTGGGATAGGTACATCATAAGCCCCGCTGCTTCCACTACTTAGTTGATTATAAAAGCGTTTGGAATAAAGAACATCATCATTTTCATCAACAATCATTGCGGAAACATATTCCTTATTACCAGTCTTAGAACCAGAATAACTAATAGTTATGTACTCACCAGGTCTAGCGAAGTTCACATTTGTAGAAGCTTTAAAATTGCTACGACTACTGTCTTTTAAAGTCAATTTCCATTCTGCACTATTTGTTGTACCTACTGGAGTAAAACTAGCATTAGAAATATCATCATATTTGCCATCTACAGCGGTGGATGTAAATAAAATATTATTTGAATTTAAATTAAATGCTGGACGAGGTCGAAAAATAGACATGACATCCACAGTATTAACGGTCACAAATCCATCTTTCCAGATAGTGCCTGCATTTTTATTATTATGAGTAATCCCATCAATATGATTACCTGGAGAACGGAGCCACCATCCGCCATTTTTCTGTGCAGTATCCATTGCAATAATCTCCGGTGCACGATCATAATTTCCTACATAACTTGCCAGTTCCTTTGCCGACAAGAAAAACATCTTGTCATTTATATTTAAATAGCTTCTACCAAATAAATAATAATCAAAAAAACGCCCACTATCATCATCGTTTTTTGTCACACCAAGCATAGCACTTTTCTCTAAATCTGAAAAATTATTTGTATTAGCCGCAAAGGAAGTACACCATTTTTGTGCATCACTGCCTTGATATACATTGCCCTTATTAATATCGCTGTTGAAGGGAATAAATGAAGCCAACAAATACTCCGATAATAAAAACATACCATTTGTAGTACCATCATTCGCCTTATCTGCGTCTAACACTCTCCATTTAATTGGTCTATTATTATCTAAACTATTCACACCAAAATAGATATAGCTATTTGGACTATAGCTCTTTTTATTACTATCGTTTTGATCAATTACTTTAGTAGGATCACTAATGCCACTAGTACCAAGTCTAATAGACCTACCACTATAACTTGCTGGCATAATTTGATTAGATGATTCTTGTACACCATACAATAATTGTTCTAATACTGTAGCTACTTCTACATAACGAGTAAAATCAATACTATCTAATTCTTCATCAGATAATTCAGCTTTTAAATTATCTATAGCTTCTAATTGTGCTTCTATCTCTTCTACATTATCTTCATTAATTGTTGTAGTATCAGGTAATGCATCAATTAAATCTTGTACATCTTTTGAAGTTATAACAGAAATATTATTTTCTTCATTTTCTATTACTACAGTAGTATTAGACTCTTCATTACCTTCATTTTCTAATACTTCATTATTAATAGAATCTTCATTGTTATCCTCATTTACTGGATTAATAATTGTTTCATTAGATTCTTCTATAACAGGAACATACATCCTACAATCTTCTAGGATTGCTCCTTCTTTACTACAAACAGGACAATCATTATTAATAGATTCTTCGCTGCATTGTGTTTCACAAATACATTCATCAGCTTCTTCTAATTCATCCTGTGCAAAAACACTCGCCGGTGCAAGGGAAAATAACATGCATAGGGAAAGCAGGATACTAAGCA
>CAKUQM010000091.1 GCA_934675465.1 uncultured Erysipelotrichaceae bacterium
TTTCTTACTACCATTTTTATATCATCACTACTATCACCTAATTTACCACCACCTAATTTAAGAGTAATTGCCTTAAGACCATCATTACCTAACATCTTAGGATTTAATACTTCTAGAACAGGACGGTAATGAGCGCCTCCGTAATCATCATCATCACGACCATCAATTTTGTTATCAATATAGCGTACACTCTTTTTTGTTTGAGAGACTTCAAAAAAAGTATCTTGCCCCCAATATTTCTGAACCCCTGGGAAGTTTAAATTTTCTCTAATATAGCTTGAATTCTTATCTATAATTTGATTCCATTCATTATTACTAGGGTCAGACACTCTAGAGTTTATACTATTTTCAGTACTGCCAACTGTAGGGGCACGAAGACTATATTCGATACCATTAGCTACATATGAATTGCCAAAAACATATCCTTCGTTATATAGATCAACCCAGCTAGCACGATAGGTTACTAAATCGTCCGCCATAAACAAACTATGATCATATGTATAGCCATATTGAGCATTAGAATCAAAAGTTTCAGAAGCTTTATAAGAAGAAACAGCTACATGATTTGATGCGGAATTAAGGACATAAGCATCAACAGTACCTGTATAAACAAACGGTACATAATGTAGCGAAGTATCTGGTAAATAACTATTAATATTACCAGGGATACTTAACCCAGATAAATCAAAATAGTATCTTTCACCTGTTGTAAGTGTAAATTGTTCACTAAATTTTTCTCTTATTTTCAAATCAATATTTACAAAATCACTTGCATAGTCAGTTTTATAGTCTCCATTGTATTGTTCACTAAAAACCTTTAATGTGTAAGTTCCTGTTGCCATTTCAGATGGAATAGTGATTGTAGCACTGCCACTTTCACTATTTTGTGCAATTCGCCCATAATAAAGAACATCACCATTTTCATCAACAATCATTGCGGAAACATATTCATTATCACCAGTCTTGGCTCCAGAATAAGTAACAGTTAAACTTTCGTTTGCTCTTAGTTTTGTTGTAGAGGCAGAAGCACTAAAGTTACGACTACTATCTTTTAAGGTTATTCTCCATTCTGGAATATTCATAACAGTATTTACCGCAAATAATCTATCATCCACATTAGCATCCCACTTACTACGTGTGGCAGTAGATGTATATAAAATAGAATCTAAATTTAAGTTAAATGCCGGACGAGAAGCTTTATTTCCTGAAGATTTTGAACCTAATTCAAGATTTCCGTGCTTCAAATTAATTGAACTAACAAAACTATTTGTATGTTCGCCAGCCCAACAAGGAGTACGTAATAACCAAGAACTTGCACTTAAACCAGGTGTTAGGAAACTTGCTTTTAATACTGGTCCGTCATAGTTTGCTACATAATCAGCTAGTTCTTGTACTGATAATAAAAACATCTTATCATCTACAGTTAAACTACTCTCACCCCATGTATACCCTTTAGGGAAAGCAGCAGATATACCATCATTTTTCGCAATGCCAAGCATTGCACTTTGTTCTAAGACAGAAAAATTATCCCTATTCTTCGCAAAGCCTATACACCAGCCTTGAGCATCACTGCCTTGATATACATTATTTTTTGATACCACCCAGTTAAAAGCAAGATCCGATGCTAACAAATACTCCGACAATAAAAACATTCCATTTGTTGTTCCAACATTAGTCTTACTCGCATCTAATACTCTCCACTTAATTGGTGTGTTATTATAAGTACCAAAATAGATATAACTATTTGGAATATGAACAACTTTGTCTCTAACAGTATTTACTCTAGGACTACTAATACCACTAGTACCAAGTCTAATAGATCTGCCACTATAACTTGCAGGCATTATTTGATTAGATGATTCTTGTACACCATATAGTATTTTTTCTAACACAGTAGCTACTTCTACATAACGAGTAAAATCAATACTATCTAATTCTTCATCAGATAATTCAGTTTTTAAATTGTCTATAGCTTCTAATTGTGCTTCAATCTCTTCTACATTATCTTCAATAATTGTTGTAATATCAGGTAATGCATCTATTAAGCCTTGTACATCTTTTGAAGTAATACTAGATTCTTCATTTTCTAATACAACATTATTAGAATCTTCATTGGTTTCATCTTCTAATATCACAGTATTATAAAAATCTTCATCGTTATTCTCATTTACTTGATTAACAACTGTTTTATTAGATTCTTCTATAACAGGAACATACAACCCACAATCTTCTAGAGTAGCTCCTTCTTTGCTACAAACAGGACAATCATTATTAATAGATTCTTCACTGCACTGTGTTTCGCAAATACATTCATCAGTTTTTTCTAATTCATCCTGTGCAAAAACACTCGCCGGTGCAAGGGAAAATAACATGCATAGGGAAAGCAGGATACTAAGCA
>CAKUQM010000092.1 GCA_934675465.1 uncultured Erysipelotrichaceae bacterium
AAAAAGTAAAATAAATCACCTATTGTGATAAATATAAATTCATTCACAATAGGTGACATTTTCGCTAAACCTTAACACATAAACAAAGTGTTCCTTCAATCGTTGATAATTGCTATCCCTAATATTAAATATGTTAACACAACACTTTTTTATTCACGCCCCATTTTTAAAAAATAGATTATGCACTATTTATGCATAATATTAAAATATGCAATATTTGTGCATAACTTAGACTTCAAACACCCAAAGCAATCCGTTAACATGATTCTACATTCAATTAATTTACTATGTGTTAAAAATTTAAAAATTATTTCGAATAATTAACAATAAATCACAATAACCATTTACTATATATGCAGATAATGTATAAGAAAATCAAATAATTCTTTATTTGTCTCTCCATTAATTTCCTCTGCCTCTAAATACTGTGGAAATGGTATATCCTGCCTACACTCTCCACAAATATCAATACCCAAAATCTTTTCACTTTTTAAAATCGGCATCAGTAAACGCTCCAACATAGATAATGACATTTTACCTTGACTCCAATTTGTCATAGAATATTCTTCATCCAATATATCCTTATCTATAGAAATATACACTGGAAGATTCTTTTTTATCCTAGATATCTTACTTTTATCTTCTCCACTTTGAATTTCTTCCGCTGAAATAGTTAAAAGTTTTTCTTTAATACCCTTTTCATTTAGAACTTGTGAAATATCACCCTCTTGTGGCCCAATCAAAACTAACTGTTGTAACAAAGAATTAGTTTTTAATACCTTACCAGCCCAATCACCACAACTAGTCATATCATCAATCATCGGCTTTTGCATATCAGTATGATGATCAAATAATATCAATATAAATTCCTGTTCAATAAAATCAGTCATAATTTTTGTCACATAATGATAATTACCAGAATCTATAAAATGAATGCCATGAATTCCATAAGGTTTTATCCTTGATTTGATTTCTTCTTCTGCACCCTTTGAACAATACAAATCACATTCTCTAATATCAGAACAATCAATCCAACAAACCTTATCGTTTTTTGGTATCTTTTCATCACAATATACATGTGAGAAATCTAAGATCAAATGATTATTAAACATGATTAAATTATCACTCTTTAAATATAAAAAAAGCAAATAATCACACTAGATTAAATGCTATTTTAATTATTCTAATGTCTCATACGCCAAACAGCAAGGCTACGTACAAGCAATACATTAACAAGAGTCAATCTTAAATAGCTGTATAAAATATTGATAAAGAAGTGTAAATTATTGTAACTTTCTAAATCATCCATCCATAACGGCATAACACCATAACTCATTATAATCGGCAATATTACAAGTACAACAAGCCAGCCAATAATAAGCCATGTTACTTCTTTCTTTGACATAGTAAGCTTTAAAGTCCTATAGGAACGTGCTGTAGTAACAATCATTATAATCATGCCGATAAACTGTGCCCAAGCTATAACAAGTCTTGCATAATTCATTTGTGCCGTCCAAAGATGTGTCATAAAAATAGTAGTCCAAGAAAGACCAGCCACAAAACGTAAGTATAGGTCAACACATAAATATATTGCCCATCCGCAACATAATCCAACATGTCTTTTTACTACAAAACAAATGATGCCACAAATAATAAATGGTGATGCAACTAATAGTCCAACTAGTAGATTACCAGCAAGTAATAAGCAAAGAACCATTATAACTAGACCCGCACACAATAAAACTGGTCCTATGATAGTACGACGCTTTTCATGTTCAGATACAGGCACAGATTCTATCTTTGGCATTTCTTCACCGCACACTAACTCATCAAGTGTTACACCAAAAAGTTCCGATAGTTTTAATAACTTATCAAGCTCCGGAACAGAAGTATCAGTCTCCCATTTAGACACACTCTGACGTGAAACGCCTAGCTCATCAGCAAGATTACCCTGTGACCAATTCTTCTTTGTACGAAGACGTACAATATTTTCTCCAAGTGTCATATATCAATCTCCTTTGCAGATTCAGTTTATCAATACAATTACAAAAAGTATATCAAGCATACTTTAATTCTTAGCAACCCTTGGTTGCAACGCATTAAAAAAGCCACATAATGTTAATGTCATTTAGCTAAGAATGGATTATCTGGCATGTTTTTGCTAAATAAGATGATTAATCATTCTTATATGAATT
>CAKUQM010000093.1 GCA_934675465.1 uncultured Erysipelotrichaceae bacterium
GCATTATGATAAGCACTCAACAACGCTGCACCAACCATCACATGATGCTCAGGACCATGCATATGACAAAATGGTAATGCCATCATCTTCTCTATGATTTCAATTGGATTTTTAGAATCAGTTTCTAAACAAAGATTAATAATAGAATCCAAACCCCTTGTATAACAATCATCACAAACATAATGACCATTAGTACATCTTGTCTTACTTTTGTATTTCTTATTACAAACAGCACACTCCATTTCTTCATCATGTTCTAAGTATTCTAATGGAGCCTTACATATTAAACATTCTTCTTTCATCAATATCTTCCTTACAACTTAATTAACCTATCGATATATTTAATTATACTAATTTGATATACCCCATTTGACATCAAAAAAGCTGATTTATCATGCTAGCCTATCAAGCATAGATAATCAGCTAATTTTTAAAAAGAATTGCATTGTTAGCTATAAACAGCCTCATTTTTACGAATGTCCGCATAATAACTATGCTTAACATTAATTGCCACCTCGTCCATCCGCTCTAGTATTTTTGAGGTGCCAGATTGGCACTTCAAAGATTCTGTTTCTTCTTTTGTAAGCTGAAAACAAAAATCTTCTTGTAATCGTTTTATATTTCTTTTCACTGCACAATTTAAAGCTTTTATTTTGAATTAAAAATGGATTAATTCTTAATTTTAAACCTAAGATTAATCCAAATTATCAGTAAATATTTTATATGCGATTGCTTTGTAAAATCCATTTATTATGGGCTAAAGTTCATGCGTAATTACTGTTCACGAACCTTCTTTATCAGGACAGCTTCCAATTTACAGCTTGTTTCCTTGCATCAACAAATCGTTTATAAATACCATCTTCTCTCATCAACTGATTATGATTGCCTCTTTGAACAATTCTGCCCTTATCAACAACAACTATTTGATCAGCATGTCTTACCGTCTTCAATCTATGCGCAATCATAATAATAGTCTTTTCCTTAGTAAGAGCCTCTATCGCATCCATTAAATCCTTTTCATTTTCAGGATCAACATTGGCAGTTGCTTCATCAAGAATAACAATAGGCGCATCTTTCATAATTGCTCGGGCAATTGAAATACGTTGTTTCTCACCGCCAGACAAACTAGCACCACCCTCACCAATCACTGTATTATAACCATCAGGTAGTTTACTTATAAATTCATGACAACATGCTTTCTTAGCTGCTTCAATCACTTCTTCATGACTTGCCTCTTGGCTACCAAATTTAATATTATTCTCAATCGTATCCTGGAACAAATAAACATTCTGGAAGACAAAAGAGAAATTACTCATAAGAGCATTCATATTATAGTCTTTGACATTAATGCCACCCAATGTAACACTACCTCCATCTACATCCCAGAATCTAGCAATCAGGTTACACAAAGTTGACTTGCCACCACCAGATGGACCAACAATTGCGGTTGTCGTCTTTTCTGGAATAACAAGTGATACATCATCAATTATTTTTCTCTTGTCATAAGAGAAGGAAACATGATTAAGCTCAATATCATGATTTAAAGGTTCTATCTCTTCCCCATCAATATCCATAGTATCTAGCTTTAGTATAGCTTCAGCCTTATCCACACAGATACTAACAACATGTAGAAGAGATGAAAAAGTTCCAGCACATTCTAAACTTGAATACAACATGAATGCCGATATGGTCATACCAATACAATAGACAAGTTCCATTGTGTCATTAATATAGAAGTTAGCACACAACAATACAATTATTGAAGCTGTAATCTTAGTCGTGATGTTTTGTAGGAAATGATAAGGCACAAACAACATTTCCATCTTTGTATTAATATTCTCACAAGCCACATTGGCATCATTTAATTTCTTAGATTGCTTACCAAATAGATTATAAGATTTAACCTCAGAAATTCCCTGTAGATATTCCGTGATTTGATTAATAAGTTCGGTATCGCATTTGATCTTTTCCTTTGAATCCTTCTTGCTTACCCTTTGCATAAATGAATTAATTATAAAGAAAACCACTATTCCAATTAGCGCTACAAGCCCAATTCTTAAATCAAATATAAGTAACATCAAAATGAT
>CAKUQM010000094.1 GCA_934675465.1 uncultured Erysipelotrichaceae bacterium
GTTCTATTCATGCCTATGATCATGGTTATGATCATACAAGTGAAGAAAATACTAAGTTCTATTTAGAGGCAATCAATTATCCTTTAATTAAGATTTTAGGTCATATTGATGACGGTCATCATCCTTGTGATTATTATGAGGTAATTAAGGCTTGTAAAGAAAATAAAGTTTTAGTTGAACTTAATAATGCAAGTTTTAAAAATGATTTTAGATTAAATGGTCCAGACAATCAAAAGAAGATGATTGAAATCTGTAAGGAACTCAATTGTCCTGTTGTCATCGACAGCGATTCTCATATCAAATATGATATTGGAAATATCACTTTGGCTTACAAGCATGCTAAGGATTGTGGTTTGAGTGATGATTTAATTGCGAATATAAATACATCAATAATTGATGATTATTTTAATTTTTGATAATATATTTATTGATTTATAAAGAGGGAGAGTAAAAAATTGGAAGTTCCTTTATCCACTAACGCTCTTAATGGGCACTATGAATAACAATAATACTATAATTGTTTTAATTATCTTGATTTTCTTAAGCTCTTGTTTTAGTGCGACAGAAACAGCTTTTTCATGTCTAAATAAGATAAGACTTAAAAATATGGCTGGTAATGGTGATAAGAAGGCCGAGAAGACTTTAAGTTTAGCTGAAGATTATAATTCTTTATTAAGTACTGTTTTGGTTGGTAATAATATCGTTAATATCGTCTCATCTTCTTTGGCTACTTTATTATTTGTAAGTTTACTTAAACACAACGGAGCACTAATATCTTCAGCTGTAATGACAGTAGTTATTTTGATTTTTGGTGAGATTACGCCTAAGTCTTTAGCTAAGGCTCATCCAGAACAAGTAGCGATGTTCTTTACACCTTTTATTTCTATTTTGGTAGTTATCTTTAAGCCTTTAACTTTTATCTTGAATGCTTTGGCTAATTTGATTACTTCTTTATTTAAGGGAGAAGAGAGTGATGAATTTAGAAGTGAAGAGTTCATCACAATGGTTGAAGAAGCTCAAGAAGGCGGTAATATGGACGAGGATGAGGCTGATTTAATTACTAATGCGATTGAATTTAATGACCAGGAAGTTGGTAAGGTCTTTACACCAAGAGTTGATGTAGTGGCTAATGATATAAATGATTCTTTGGATGAGATTGATCAAAGTTTTAGAGAATCTGGTTTCTCTAGAATTCCTATTTATGATGGTAGTGTTGATAATATTATCGGTGTCTTGCATGAGAAGGATTTCTATTATCACTACTATAAGGATTCTAAGACTTCAATTAAACAAATTATCACCAAGCCAGTATTTACAACTGAACATTTAAAGATTAGTGCTCTTTTGAAACAGCTTCAAACATGTAAGTCACATATGGCGGTAGTAATCGATGAGTATGGTGGTACTGCTGGTATTATCACGATGGAAGATGTTCTTGAGGAGATTGTTGGTGAGATTTATGATGAGCATGATGAGGTTATTGAGTACTTTAAGAAGGTTAATGACAATACTTATTTAGTTAATTGTGATGCGGATGTCGAGGATATGTTTGAATATTTCGATATCACTTTTGATGAAGAATATGAATTTAATACTGTAGGTGGTTGGGTTATCTATAGTTTGGATAGAATTCCACTAGTTAATGATACTTTCTCATATAAGAATCTTGATGTAACAGTTACTGATGCTGATGAGAAGTCTGTTAATGAGATTAGGGTTGTCGTTAATGAAATTAAGGATGAAGATAAGGAAGACTAATGCAACAATTTTTCTGTGAGGATATTTTAAATATTGGTGATCAATATAAACTTAATAAGGAAATTGATTTCCAACTAAGAAAGGTCTTAAGAGTTAATAATGGCTATACTTTTAGAATGGTTGATAAGAACCATTCTATCTTTTTATGTGAATACAGAGATGGTTTGGCTTTAATTAATTCATTGTTGGATGAAAATAATGAATTAGATATTGATATTACGGTTGTCTTGGCTTTAATCAAGAATGATAAGTTTGATTTTGCGGTTCAAAAGTTAACTGAATTGGGTGTTAAAAGAATTGTTCCTTATTTAGCTAAAAGA
>CAKUQM010000095.1 GCA_934675465.1 uncultured Erysipelotrichaceae bacterium
ATTATAAAGAAAACCACTATTCCAATTAGCGCTACAAGCCCAATTCTTAAATCAAATATAAGTAACATCAAAATGATCATCGAAGTCTCAAGAATTCCTTGTATTGTAAGCATCACCACCCTTGTGGCAATATCACCAAGTATTTCCATAGTATTGGTTGTAACCGAAGATATTTCGCCAATACTATTAGAATTAAAATAGCCCATTGGAAGATAACGCAAATGTTTCGCAATCTTTATTCTTGTAAAAGCACTCGCATTATAACCACCTTCTGTTTGAAGAATAGTTGAATATCTCTTACAAAAAACACCTATTGAAATAGAAATCGCCATGATAATTAAAGAACCATATATATACTTTTCCATTGGTTCTTTATTTAAAAGCCCAATTAAAATATACATAATCGCAGGAATCTTCATCGCAGAAGCTAATGCTTCAATCACACCCAAAACAATCGATAATTTAAATTTATTGGCATTTTCTTTGCCAGAAAATCTAATGAACTTTAAAAGTATTTCAAACATATTATTCACCATCCTTTACTGAAATATGAGCTTCCCACATTTCCTTATAAAGTGGACAAGATACAAGAAGCTTTTCATGTTTGCCATGGGCAACTACATTTCCATCATTAACCACAAATATTTGATCACTATCCTTAATAGTAGATAATCTATGGGCAATCACAATTAGCGTCTTACCTCTAACTAATTTTGCGATTGAAGTCTGTAATATCGCCTCATTTTCAGGATCAGTATAAGCAGTAGCCTCATCCAAGATAATAATTGGCGCATCCTTTAACATTGCTCTTGCGATAGATATACGCTGTCTCTCACCTCCTGATAAATGACCTCCAGCACCACCAACTATCGTGTTAAAACCATTCTCTAGTTGCATCATAAAGTCATAACAACCACTTCTTTTTGTAATCTCTATAACTTCTTTGTTGCTTGCTGAAGGATTACCCTGTCTAATATTTTCAAGTACTGTATCATTAAATAAGTAATTATCTTGAGATACATAAGCAATTCTTTGATTAAAATCATTTAATGAAATATCCCTAATATCAACTTCGCCAACTTTAATAGAACCGCTATCAACATCCCAAAGCGATGCGATTAGTTTAGCAATAGTAGACTTACCACTACCAGATGGACCAACTACAGCATTAACACTTCCTTCCTTGATCTCCATATTGACACCATGTAGAACTTCCTTTTCATGATAGGCAAATCTTATATCATTTAAACTAATTGAATTATCAACAGGAAGAACCTTACTCTTTTCAGGTCTATTTAAATCAGGTTCCATCAATATTCCTGCAACCTCATTCACAATCACATTAATCTTACCCAAATCATCAGTATAAGAAAGGACAGTAATCAAAGGTCCAACAATGCTTAAAGATAAGATGATACACATCACAAAATTAGCAAGACTAAGGCTTCCATTTTCTACATAAAAAGCACCAAAAGGTAATACTGTTAATAAAGTATAAGGTGTTAATACCATCATTAAAGATTGAAATATCGAACATCTTTTCATCCATGAAATAAAAGAATCTGCATATTCCATTGCCGCCTTAGTAAACTTCTTATAAGAGCTTTCAGTCTTCCCAAAAACCTTTATTACCTCTATACCGTCAATATACTCAACAGCTGCATCATTTAATTCTTTCGTAGTTTTAATTGTTCTTTCATAACTTGGTTTAAAGTCTATCATCATTCCAAAGTAACAAAAAATACCAACAACAACCGGCACTAATGACCATAAAGCTAAACGCCAATCAATCATAAAGAAATAAACAAGAATAATAATTGGAGCTAATAGGTTAGATGTAAATTCAGGCACGATATGAGCAAGTGCTGTTTCAATACTATCAATTCTTTCAACCATAATATTTTTAAAAGTACCAGATGGTGTATCTTTTACATAACCAAGTGGCACTCTAGCTAACTTATCACAACACTGTTTTCTAATGTTAGCTAATACACTGAATGTTGCCTTATGCGATAGTGAAGTAGATAATGA
>CAKUQM010000096.1 GCA_934675465.1 uncultured Erysipelotrichaceae bacterium
AGATTTTATCTATACTTTAGAGATTTCAGTTATCATACTGCTTCTAAAAATTTATGGTGAGAAAGTCTAAAAACGGGGATTTGATATTTTATGTCAAATCTTTTTCTTTTCATATGTTAATATAATACTAGTCCATAAAGAGAGGCGGAGAGACAAGCTCTATGAAACCTCAGCAACCACTAGATATAGATGGTGCTAATGCTTGTATGATGGGTTGAATGTGTTTTTATGCCCATCAGTCGATGGGTTTTCTTTTCTCTTTTTGGCTAAATAGGAGGAAAAAATATGTTTGAAAAAGTAAATCCCTGTCATCCTGATAAGGTGGCAGATAGAATCGCAGGTGCTATTGTTGATCTAGCTTATACTAAGCAAGATAATCCAAAGGTTGCAGTTGAGGTGTTGATTGGTCATGGTGATTGTCATATTATCATGGAAACTTCTTGTGCTTTTGAAAAGAAGGAAATTGAGAGTATTGTGGCAAGAATTGCTGGTAATGTAAGATGTGATGTTGTTTGTGTTGCTCAAGATGAACATCTAGCATGTAATCAAAAGGGCAAGGTAAGATGTGGTGATAATGGTATCTTTAAGGGTATGCCAGTTACTGCTGAACAAGCTAAGTTGTCTAAGATTGCTAGAGATATTTATAATAGATATCCAAGTGATGGTAAGTATGTATTGAGTGGTGATCGTTTGATTATTTGCCAAAGTAGAGCGAGTAGCGATGAACTTCTTGAATTATATCCAAATAGTGAAGTTAATCCTTTAGGTGATTGGGATGGTGGCTACAATGTTGATAGTGGGGCTACTAATAGAAAATTAGGCAGTGATATGGGTGATGGCGTTACTGGTGGTGGTTTACATGGCAAGGATTTGTCTAAGGCTGATGTGAGTGTTAATATCTATGCACATTTAAAGGCACAAGAACTAAATAAGCCAGTTACTTTGTGCTGTGCAATTGGTGATGAGACTATTGATGGTAGACCTTATAGTGAGATTGTAGAGATTGCAAAAGAGTATATTAATTCACTTGGTGGCTTTGAAGAGTTCGCTAAGTGGGGTTTAATCTAATAATACTGTATAATATAAGTGGAGGATGAAGATGAAAAAGATTTTAACTACACTTATGGCTATGCTTGCACTATTCACATTAGTTGCATGTTCAAAGGGAAATGATGAAAAGTTTCCAACTGATTTAAATAAGCTTATGGATGCAGTTTATGCAGGGCTAGATGATGAAGTTCCTTCAACTAGAAGAGAAAAGGTTACTGCTGATAATGTAGAGTATTATTTGGGTCTAAGTGAATGTAACTTTGAAGAGGCTTTAGCTAGTGAACCTGATATGAGTTCAATTGCTCATTCTGTGGTTCTTGTAAAGGCAAAAAGTGCAAGTGATATTGATGCGCTTAAGAAAGAGATTTCTGAAAAACTAAATCCTAATAAATGGGTTTGTGTTGGAGTTGCAGAAATCAAGATGGCATCACATGATAATATCTTACTTGTCGTAATGGATGATGAAGTTGGCGATAAGATGATTGAAAACTTTAATAATTTAAGTAAGTAAGGGTCTTCGAAAGAAGCCTTTTCTTTTGGTACAATGACAATATGATATTCTCAAGTGTTAGTTTCTTATTTTATTTCTTTCCTATCGTGCTTATGCTTTATTTTTTAAGTCCTAGGAAATATCGTAATTTAATATTGTTTATAAGTAGTTTGTTCTTTTATTTTGTAGGAGAGAAACAATATACATTGATTCTATTGTTTTCATGTGTTTTTAATTATTTTTATGCGAAAAGGATTAAGGATAAAAAGACTTTATGGTTTGGTGTGATAGTCAATTTATCTTTGTTGATATATTTTAAATATACTAATTTCATTGTGAATGATGTAATTGGTTTTAATAATTTAGTAAATATTGTATTACCTATTGGTATATCATTCTTTACTTTCCAGGCAATCAGTTATTTGATTGATGTATATAGGGG
>CAKUQM010000097.1 GCA_934675465.1 uncultured Erysipelotrichaceae bacterium
TATAATAAATATGGTGAGAATGGTGAGTACTTTTGAAAGGAGAATATTATGGCTTATTTTTTAAAGAAATGTACTAAAAATGATAAGTGTTATTTATCAATTGTTAATAGCTTTTATGATGGACAAAGAGGTCATACAGTACATGAGACATATAAGTCATATGGCACTGGTGAATCATTAATTAAAGATGGCATTGAAGATCCTGTTAAATATCTAGAAGAAGAAGTAGCTAGACTTAATTATGAGAAAAACCAAAGTAACGTCATTGAGATATCAGAAACTGCTCCATTTAAGTTTGCAGGTCATTTCTATATTAAGGCAATTTTAGAAAAATTAGATATTAAGCCAATTATTGATGTTTATAAGTTAGTGACTAATTTTCAATTTGATTTATATGATGTATTATGTTCTCTTGTCTATTCAAGATGTATCAAGCCATGTAGTAAATATAAGACCTTTATAGAAGTAATCCCCTATTTAGAGAAAGAGTATTCATTTTCATATGATCAGCTTTTAGCTGGCGTTACTTATTTTGGAAAAAACTATGAACGTATTGTTGAGATCTTTACAAAACAAGTTAAAGAAAAATATACACTTAATACAAGTGCTAGTTACTTTGACTGTACCAACTTCTATTTTGAAATAGATAAAGAAGATGAATTTAGAATGAAAGGACCAAGTAAGGAAAATAGAAAAGAACCATTATTAGGAATGGGTTTATTACTAGATGGTAATCAAATTCCTATAGGTTTAAAGCTTTTTCCTGGTAATCAATCAGAAAAACCAAAGATTAGAGAAACTATTAAAGATTTAAAAGAACAAAATGAAATAAAAGGAAAAGTAATACAAGTAGCTGATAAAGGATTAAACTGTGCGTTTAATATTTTTGAAGCTAGAACCAATAAAGATGGATATATCTTTTCTAAATCGTGTAAGACCATTCCTGAAAAAGAGAAGACATGGATCTTTTTAGATAATGACTATGAAACTATAAAAGATTCAAGTGGTGAAGTCCTATATAAAATAAAAGAATGTATTGACTACTTTCCTTATTCGTTTATAGATGAAGAAGGCAAAAGAATCAGCTTTGAAGTAAAAGAGAAAAGAGTGGTTACATATAACCCATCTTTGGCAAGGAAACAAAGATTAGAAATAGAGAAACTAGAAAACAAAGCTTATGAACTTTGTGCATCAAAGGCAAAAAAAGATGAATATGGTGAATGTTCTAAGTATGTAAACTTTAAAGGTAAAGATGGCTCTAAGGCAACAACTGAAATCAATCAGAAAAAGATTGATGAAGATAAAAAAATCTGTGGTTACAATCTGCTTATAACATCAGAGACTAAAATGAAAAAAGAAGAAGTCTATAAGATATACCATAACCTATGGAGAATAGAAGAAACTTTTAGAATACTAAAATCAGAGTTAGATGCTCGCCCTGCTTTTATGAAAACTGAGGATTCTTTACATGGTCATTTCTTAATGTGTTACTTATCTGTACTTCTAACAAGAATACTTCAAATATATGAATTACAAGATGAAGATTCTGCTCAAGATATATTCAACTTTATTAGAGAATTCAAACTAGTTAAGATAGGTAACAAGTATATTAACATGGCAACAAAAAAAGACTTCATCGTTAAGTTAAAGGAACTTACAAAATTACCATTAACCAATGCGATGATGTCTCAAAGTCAATATGAGAAGATAATGAATTATAGACTATAAAATATCCTTTTTCTCACCATATTTTACGGAAAAGTTCTAAAAACAGGT
>CAKUQM010000098.1 GCA_934675465.1 uncultured Erysipelotrichaceae bacterium
GGTTAAATATTAACGATATTTTCTCTTTTCATTGAAATTTTCGTTTATGTAGTTTAAAGGGTGATATTGATAATGAAAATGTTATATTTTCTTATTGATATTCACTCTTTTGTTTATAATTTATGTTTTCAAACAGTATAATGAAGATGTAAATAGAAATAAAGACATTATTAAAACTTGATTATCATTATTTATTCGTGAATTCTTAATGATGTTTTCGTTTTAATGGATTATTGTTCCACAGGAATTTGTCTTGATTTCTATACTATTTGATGTAGCGTTTTAGTACTACTTGATTTGTGTGAATTGGTTTCAAGTTGTTTAAACTAAACGCTTTTTTATCTAATAGAATATCAGCTACTTCAATAGGTGTTTTAAAGTTAAACATAGGACGTGGATAATTGTTCACCATTAAAGATATATGGTTAATATCTTCAACTTCATAGTTATTGAAGCTAATGCCTTTAGGTATCATTTCCCTGAAATGTTCGTGATTTTTCTCGCACTTGCCTTTTTGATCTGATCTTCTAGCTTGGCAATAATAAATAGAAATTAGTTTCTCTTCAGCTCTTTTGTCTATTTCTATACTTAATGGATCTTTAAATTCACTACCATTGTCGGTAAGGATGACATCAAATATCTTTGAGAATACAATGACACCAATTTGTTCTTTAATACGATCAAATGTTTTAATCACTTCTTCAACGGTTTTCGATTCTAATTTGAAATATAACTGTAGATTAGACTTATTGTGAAGTAAAGATAATATAACAGGTTCATCTACACCTTTAATCCCTTCTATAGTATCCATTTGCCAGAAAGATAAGGCAGGGTCTTCTTGAAGACGTTTAGTAAATGATTCATAATCTCTACCTTTTAGATAGTCATAATCACGTCTTACTTGTTTTACTTTCTTATTCTTTCTTGGTCTATATCTTACTTTACGCTTTAAATCAATGTTCTTAACACTTAATAAACCTTTATCAATATAACGATAGATAGTTGATACAGATTTATCTAGGTTATATTCTTTGATGCCAACGGAAATAGAGTGGCCATTATTGACGGCTTGGCTAATGAAGTAATCAAGTTCTCTTAATTCTATCGGTGATGTTCTGCTTCCGTATTTAAAGTCACTTATATTTGATTGGTATTCTTCTTGAGCTTTATTAGCCTTATAGTAATACTTATTAAGATTGCATTCCTTAAGAATAGGACAGCCATTACAAACATAAGGATAACGAACATTTCTTTTACATTCTGGTGATAATTGAAACTTATAACACATATCATTGCATTTATGATAAGTGCAGTGTTTACAGTATCCTCTCTTACAATCGTTACATAAGTGCTGCACATTACATTCTTTAAACATAGTACACATGTTATGCCTTTTTCTAGTTGACAAGTATCTATGATTATAGACTTCATATGATATGGTTCTAGGATTACAGCCAACTTCATTGGCTATATCTTTAAGCTTCTTATCTTCATTTAAACACTCTTCAATCTTTAACCTATTATCTATAGTTAATCTTGAATACTTTGTATTATTATCACTCATAAAATTTAACCTCCTTACAAATGAATAAAAATGATAATAAGACAAATCCCTGTATAGATATTATATGGTTAAAAAGGATTGATTATAAAAAGCGAAAACATGAATGAGAATAAGAAGAAAGCGAAAATATCAAAAATAATTGAGT
>CAKUQM010000099.1 GCA_934675465.1 uncultured Erysipelotrichaceae bacterium
TTTCCACTTCTCTTGACAAGTAGTTAGAACGATATAAGATCGCAATATCATTATATTCATAGCCCTGTTTCAACAAACTTTGGATACAGCTTACAACATAATAAGCCTCACTCGTTTCATCTGGTAAAGTCTTATGAACAATCTTATCGCCATCACCATTCTCAGAGAACAAATCTTTAGGAACACGTGACTTATTATATTTAATAAGAGAGTTAGCTCCTTCTAGGATATTATTAGTAGAACGATAATTCTGGTTCAAAATAATTGTCTTAGTATTCTTGAAATCCTTATCAAAATTCACAATGATATTAACATCAGCACCACGCCAAGTATAAATAGTTTGGTCAGGATCGCCCACTACATAAACATTGTCATGAGTTGAAGATAATAATTTAATTAATTCATATTGAGTCTTATCGATATCCTGGAACTCATCAACATGAATATAAATAAACTTAGATGACCATTTCTTTAAGATATCCTTATGTAACTTAAATAATCTAACTGTAAAAAGAATTAAATCATCAAAATCTAGGGCATATAATGACTTTAATCGCTCATCATAATACTTATAGACATTAGCCTTATCAACTAGCTTCTTTTCACCATAAGCTTGATCCATTGCCTTTTCATAAGATAATTCTTCATACTTGCAATTCGCAATATAATCCAAGGCACTACCATAAGATAAGTCCTTCTTATCGATATTAAATTCCTTATAAGCCTCCTTTAAAATAGTTTTTTGGTCGTCCCCGTCTACAATAGTAAAGTTCTTAGGATAGCCAAAAACACCAATTTCTTCTTTTAATATACGCACACATAAAGAGTGAATTGTTGAAATAAAAGCACCATCTCCAGCTTCACCCAACATTTCACTGATTCTATTTTTCATTTCATTGGCAGCCTTATTAGTAAAAGTAATTGCCAAAACATTCTTAGGATTAATATGTTTTTGTTCAATCAAATAAGCGATACGCATTGTCAAAACACGTGTCTTACCACTTCCTGCACCCGCAATAATTCTTAAATGCTTAGAATCATCAATAACTGCCTCTTTTTGTTTATCATTTAAACTAGAATAACTAACCACAGATTGTAAATTCTCCCACTTTCTTATATCCAATTCTCATATATACACTTGCCGCATCTGGATTATTGTAGAAAAGACACGGCATTTTATTATCCTTTAATAAATCATCACTTAACTTAGCCACAAGCTTTGATGCATAACCCTTTTTACGTTCACTTTCAATTGTTCCAACACTAACAATCATCGCCAAGCCTTCACATTCAGCTGTACTAGCGCCAATACTTACGATGTTCCCATCTTTATAAAGGGCATAATATCTAGCACTCTTTGGATGTTCCAAATTATTCTTGATATCTTCAAACTTTAGATGATCACCAAAGATAGATGTTTGTACCAAATGATAAGTCTTTGCATCATCCAAGCTAATTCTTCTAATATCTTCATCATTATTTAAAAACTGTTCATTAACATGTTCAATACTTGCGAAATAACATGGTTTTCTTACATAACCTTCAGGAAAGTTAATCTTAGATAAAACACTTGTCTTACCATTGAAGTTCATATGGCCATATTCTTCAATCAATTTAGCTACAAAGTCATTATCAACCTCATCACTATTTGATGAAATAACCATATTACTCAAATACTTTAGATAGACAGTCTTAATACC